>JAFGWN010000133.1 GCA_016937115.1 Balneolaceae bacterium
ATGAGTAACGATTTTCCATCTTCAAAATTCGACCGCGGCAAAATCTTTGCCAAAACAGGTCTCAAACTTGGTACCAACTATGCCAAACGGTATGTAAAAAATAAAGTTGGCCAAAAAGAGACCGCCGATGAAACCAGCAGGTTTCACTCCGACAATGCCCGGCAAGTCTTCAACGAATTCAGCAAGCTGCGGGGAACAGCTCTTAAAATTGCACAGCAGCTAAGTCTTGACCAGGGCGTTCTGCCTGATGAGTTTGCCGATGTGATGAGCAACGCCCAGTACAGCGTACCGCCTATCAACAAGGCGCTGGCGCGATCTATCATCAAGAAAGAGCTGGGAGACTATCCCGAAAAACTGTTTGACGATTTCAACCCGAAAGCGGTAGCTGCTGCCTCCATCGGCCAGGTGCATGAAGCGCGGCTTAAAAGCGGCGAAAAAGTAGCTATCAAAATTCAGTATCCGAATGTACGCAATACTATTGACTCTGATCTGAGCTTGGCCAAATCACTCTTAAAGCGGTTTGTTAAAAAAGGCGCCGACCTGGCCGAATATTTTGATGAAATCAAAAAAACACTGCTTGAGGAAACCGATTACGAACAGGAAGCCGAATATCTCGATTATTTTTACGGCCGGTTTGAACACGATTATATCGTTACGCCAAAGCTTTATAAAGAGTATTCTACAAAGAAGGTACTGACGATGAGCTTTATCGAAGGCAAGCATTTGAAGGAGTTTTTGAATGACAACCCCACGCAGGAAGAGCGTAACCGGTATGGCCAGCTACTTTGGGACTTTTTCCATGATCAGGTTGAACAGCGTGATTTCATCCACGCCGATACGCATCCCGGCAACTTTATGATTACCGGGGATGGCACACTCGGGGTAATCGACTTCGGATGCGTCAAAAAATTTCCCATCTCATTTACACGCAACTATATGAGTCTGCTGCCGCACCACCTGGAGAAAAGTAAAGATGAAATTCGGGAGCTATATGTTCAACTCAACATCATCAGGGAAAATCCGGATGATCCCAAAAAAGAAGAGTATTTCTTCAAGTATTGTAAAAAGTACGGCGATATTTTCGCCCGGCCGTACCAGGAAGATTTCTTCGACTTCGGCAGTACCGACTTCAACAAGAAGATAAAGCGCTTTGCAAAAAATGCGCCCGTTATGAATGAACCGCGCGGCGACAAGAACTTTTTGTTCAGTACGCGTATGCATACCGGTCTTTATAATCTTCTTGTAAAGCTGGAAGCCGTCGTCGACACGCGCCGCAGCAAGGAACTCACCCATAAGATGATTGAAGACATGAACGGTATTGCCACCGGGTAGGAGCAGGTTTTTATAGCGGAATAACCTTATCTTTACAGATTTATAAAATAATCTGTTTAGCGTATTTTAATGTTATACGTTTCAGGCTGAATTTCATTATTTTTTATTATGCGAATTAAACGATTACAGGGAATGATATTCCTTGCTATTCTCTTTTTTCTTGCTCAATCTGCCGGCGCGCAATCCGTAACTGCTGCTTCCGATACTTCGGAACAGTTATTCGAAAATCCGCGGCAAACAGTTCACACCTTTTTATACTACCAGCAGGAAGCCAGCCAGGATTTTGCCCGTGCCGCACAGACGATGAAGCTGGCAGATAATCTCACAGAAGAGCAGAGGATTGACCTGGCACAACAATTAAAACGGATACTGGACGCCCGCGGGCTGCTGGTACATTATGAGCGTATTCCCGATAATCCAAACTACACCGATTCGCTTTCCGGGCGGCACCAATACACGCTTTTCAGTGCATTGCCTAATGTATATCTGGTTAAACAGGGGGACAAATGGTTGTTTTCACAAACCACTATCGAGACGATCCCCGATCTCTACAGCAATACCTTTTCAATTGTGGGAGATCTCGTTGATGAACTGCCCGATTCGATGCAGACCTACTGGCTTGGATTAAAAGTGTGGCAGTACCTGGCCATCTTTATCTGGCTGCTGATTGGACTGGTGCTACGCAAACTCTTCGAATTCCTGTTTGATAGCTATGCCCGTAAACTGGTAGAAAAAACCCAAACCCGGTGGGATGATTTGCTGGTGGAAGAAACCGAAAGGCCGATCAGTTTCCTCTTTATGATCGGTTTTTTCTGGGCTACTTTTACCAACCTGATGCTCTCCGTCACGACCAATTACTATCTGTCCATGATTTTGAATGTCGCCTTCCTGGCCAGTTTCGTGTGGTTGTTTTATAATCTGACGAATGTGCTTACCCAGTATCTTGAGGATATTACGGCTAAGACCGAAAGCAAACTGGATGACCAGCTGGTACCGCTGATTCGCAAAACGCTGAAAGTCTTTGTTGTGGTGATCGGCATCATTTTCATTCTCCAGAACAACGGCATTAACGTAACCTCCCTGCTGGCCGGTCTGGGGCTCGGCGGCCTGGCGATTGCACTGGCCGCGAAAGACACGCTGGCAAACTTCTTCGGTTCCATCACCATTTTTACCGATCAGCCCTTTCAGGTGGGAGACCTTATTAAAACATCCAATGCTGAAGGCGTGGTCGAGGAGGTCGGCTTCCGCTCAACACGATTGCGAACGCTTTACGATTCAGACCTGAGTGTACCAAATTCCATTTTAGCCAATACCGAAATTGATAATCTCGGACGCCGCCGGCGGCGCAGGTTGAATACGACCCTCAACCTTACCTATGACACATCACCCGAACAGATAGAA
>JAFGWN010000134.1 GCA_016937115.1 Balneolaceae bacterium
CTTTCTTGACAATAGAGGGGTCGCGGTAATTGGTTAAGGCGGCAAACCGGCCGCTGCGATTGATACCCAGCCACGTGCCTCCGGCCGCGAGATCTTTCCCGGCCAAAACATCAGGATGATCATCCCAAAACCGGGCGGCGCGGGTGGGGCGTTGGTAAAACTCATCGCGGTTGGCAGCAAAAATGAGATCAAACCGGGAATGATTCTTATATGAAAATAAAATGAGACACATTAAAGTTAGTTATTTGTTATTCGTTATCAGTAAAAAAAGACCCGATAATTAATAACGAATAACAAATAGTATGGGTTTCAAATTTTTTCAACATATTTCTTTACATTAAACCGATTTATAAACGATTTATACTATTTTGTTGAATTCCGGCACCCGTTTAGAATATTATATCCTTTTTGCTGTAGCTTTTATTGCAGCAATCTGGTTTTTTGTAGCCTACCCTGCGCAAGATCCGAGAAGCGCTGCGGATGTATCATTCCAACAAGAAGAGATTGAATTGCGTGCTGCAGAGCAGTTATCTGAGTTGGGGTTCTCAATTAGTGAATACACGATTTCCGATGTGGTTTATAAAGGAAATGCCATTCTTTTGGATAGTCTTCAGCGAACATTGGGTCGGCAGAAAGCTGTTGAACGACTGACTGAAGACAAACCGGCGAATATAAAACCGTATTACTGGGAAGTGGTCTTTGAGAAAAGTGATCCCGGAAACCAGTTGGCAGAAGACCAAGCTCCGCCGTTTTCGGGTACCAATAGCAGGCAGTTACGGGTACAGATCGATACCGAAGGAGAATTTAAGGGGCTGGTCAATGAGTTCGAGCATTTGCCGCAGAAACAGGTAAAGCGAAAAGCGCTTGGTGCCGTTTTTATTTCCGAGTCGGATTCAGTCGATCAATCGGTGATGACGGCCGTTTCGGATTCGCTTTTGGGTCGTCTTCTCTATTTTGATATGCAGCAGCCGGTTGGGGACTATACAGATTTCTCCAGAAAATCGGAAGAACAAGTGCAGTCGAATTTTAACCGGGGTATGCCGTACCGGCATACCTTAAATGATGCACAGGCGCTGAGTGATTATTATTTGTCAAAGACGGGCTGGAATCTGTCGGACTTTAATCGGGATACCGTTTTTATAAAACGAGTAGGATCGGTGAATGCTGCAAATATCAGGTATCGTCTTGCCGAGCCTGTTTTGGGTCAGCAGACGCGCCTGGATGTAGTAGTGGCGCCGACCGGGGCCCTATTGCACATGCAGGCATCGTATAACCCGGCTGGCAACAACGGAGATAGTTCTGAATTTATATGGGCCGCTGTATACACCATCATTATTTTTATGCTTGGATTGGTCGGTCTGTTCCTCTTTTTTCTTAGGATGCGTGCACGGGCGATTGACACCCAATCTGCATTAGTTGCTGCTGTTGTAATGGGCATCATTGTGCCTATTTATATTTTCCTTGGGTGGGTTGATCAAATAAATCCCTTTAGCAGTACTACACCTTTTAATGATTCACTGGCGTTATTTTTGCAGATGGGAGTGATTGGTGCACTGGCTTCTGTCGGTTTTTTTGTTTTGGTTTCGCTTAGTGATTCCATTACCCGGCAACATTGGCCTGAAAAGTTGGCATCGTATGATTATCTGCGCCAGGGTATGGTATTTAATAAGCCTATCGGTATTGTGGTGTTACGGTCGGTTGCACTTGCTTTTATCTTGTCTGGATTGTGGGTACTCCTGCTCAACTTCTTTCCTGGAGCATATCTAAATGTAGGGAACGTTTTTGTGAGTGAGCATGCGGCATGGCCTCCATTATATTTATTGTTGCAAAATCTGTGGTTTAGTTTCAGCATTATGCTGGCAGTTTTTCTTGGTATCGGGAGCCAGGTTTATGGTCAACGGAATAACCTTATCCTGACCGGGTTCTTAACGGCGGTGGCATGCGGCATATTAGTGCCTGTTTTCTCATCTTTTGGCCCACCGCACTACGAGATTTTGCTTGGTTTCCTGTTTGGCATAGGTTTAGTTTTTGTTTACATCAGGTGGGATTTTTTAACGCTTCTGGTATCTCACTTTTTGTTCTTGGGAATAATGGGTACTGCAACCGGCTGGATGGTTGCCAAATCACCCGATGCCTACATTTTCTACGTTTTTCTCGGCTTTCTCGGGGTGATAGCGGCAGGGGCTTGCGTGGCAATTTTTATCGGCAAAGAAGAACAGTTGTTGCCGAGTTATATTCCCAGCTATGTAGAAGAATTGGCCCAGGAACAACGCATAAAGCAAGAGTTACAGATCGCGCGGGAAGTGCAGCAATCATTCCTTCCGGCCCGGCTGCCGCAAATCCCCAAGCTCGATATCGCTGCTATTTGTAAACCGGCCTACGAAACGGGTGGAGATTATTACGATTTTATTCAGCTTGATGAGCACCGGGTGGCCATTGCCATTGGTGATGTAAGCGGAAAGGGAATACAAGCCGCGTTTTATATGACGTTTGTAAAAGGGCTGCTGCATAGCCTGTGCCGCGAAACGGATTCCCCGGCTGAAGTTTTAAAGAAGATCAATCGACTGTTTTATGAAAATGCGAGCAAAGGGACCTTCATTTCACTGGTGTATGGGATCATTGATATGAAAAAAAATGAATTTGTATTTGCTCGCGCAGGGCATAATCCCATCCTTCACGTAAATACGGCAAACGGAAAAGTAAAAGAGTTACAGCCGGGCGGATTAGGTATCGGATTGACAAAAGAGCAAATATTTGATAATAAGATCGAGGAAATTAAGTTATCCATAACAGAGGACGATTTGTTTCTGCTGTATACCGACGGTATTGTAGAAGCCCTTAATGAAAAACACCAGTTTTATGGTACCAAGAATTTGATCAGGCTGGTTAAGAAACAGAAAAATAAACCGGCAAAGTCGATTGTCTCAGCGGTATCGCAGGGTGTGGAAACATATATAGGAAAAGCGAAACAGCATGATGACATGACATTAATGGCTGTTTGTTACAGAGACTTAAGTTAATAAATACCTGATTTGCTTTATGATTGATAACGGACGTATCACTGTTTGTAATTCTACCACTTTAGCTATCTTTTTTTTCTTTTTTATGACTGCCGATGTACTCAGGGCTCAGGCCCAAAAAAGAACTATCGAATGGCACTCAATGGAAGAAGCTCAACAACTTGCAGAGAAAGATGGCAAAAATGTTATTGCATACGCCGTGAAAAACTGGTGTGTGTATTGTAAAAAGATGGATGAAAACGTTTTTTCTGACCAGGCAGTGATCGATTCATTAAACACCTACTTTTACGCCGTACGTTTAAATCTTGATTCAAACCAGAAGATGATTTTTAACGGAAGAAAGACCACCCCGCGGGAATTTGCTCAAAAACATAATATCCAGGCAACACCAAATATCCTGTTTCTTGATGAAAAAGGAAATATTATGGGACAGCAACCCGGTTATGTTTCTGTTGAAATGCTTCCCAAATTACTTGCTTTTATGGGGTCAGAGGCTTTTCAGAAAATGGATTTCAAAATGTACCTGCAGAAAAACGGTAAAGCTTCCGCCAATTGATCCTGTTTATCCTGAAAGTTATTAATATATTTAGCTCTCCTAATTAGTCATTTTTATTTGTTGATAGCATGGTATTGAGTCAGGCTGTAGAAGATTATCTCAAAGCTATTTTTAAGCTTCAGGCAGATGAAAAGGGTGTTTCGACTACACGCCTTGCCGAAGCTATGGAGGTGTCTTCAGCATCCGCAACGAATATGATTAAACGACTGGCCGAGATGGGACTGGTCGATCATCAGTCATATAAAGGAGCAAAGCTAACGGGCTCAGGCCGGAAAATAGCGCTGGAAATTATTCGTCATCACCGGTTGTTGGAGTTATACTTATTAGAAGTTATGGGCTATTCCTGGGATGAGGTGCATGATGAAGCCGAAAAGCTCGAGCATCACATATCAGAACGGTTTGAGGATAAAATTGCGGAACTCCTGGGCGATCCTACCCACGATCCGCATGGTGACCCTATTCCAACCAAGGATGGTATTATGCCAAAAATGGACGAGCAGCCTCTTATCCAGGCAGAAGAAAGCCAGACCTACATAATTGGACGAGTAAAAGACCAGGATCCCGAGCGGCTTCGCTATCTCGAGAAGGAGGGTTTACTGCCCGGAGTTCAATTAACGATCAAAAAAAAGGCACCTTTCAACGGACCTTTAACGCTGTTGGTTGAAGACGAGGAGAAAATAATTGGCCAGGATTTGGCTAAGACAATATTTGTTGCTGAATTGCCGGAATAGCGTTTTTTACTTTGCTTTAAAATCCAGAGCCAGTCCGTTCATACAGTAGCGTAGTCCGGTTGGTTTGGGACCGTCGTTAAAAACATGACCAATATGTGAGCCACACTGTGCGCACTCAATTTCGGTGCGCACGGTTGCAAACCGGTGGTCCGGTTTTTTTGTCACTACTTTTGGTGCAATAGGCTTGTAAAAACTGGGCCAGCCCGTACCAGACTCAAACTTGGTTTCGGAACTAAATAATGGAAGTCCACAGGCCGCACAATAATAGATACCTTCTTTTTTAATATCTAACAAATCGCTGCTGAAAGCCGGTTCTGTGCCGTCTTCACGCAAAATGTGATATTCCTCCTCAGAGAGGATCTGTTTCCATTCGTCTTCGGTTTTCTCTACATTTCCAACTTTAATGGTATCAACGGATTGATAGTTTACCGAAATTGCTGATTCTTTTTTATGCTGGTGGTCATCATCTGTTTTCTTTTGAGATGCCCCACAGCTAACTGCGAGCCCGAAAGTGACTACAAATACAGGAAGGAATAAATTTTTCATTGTCAAGTTGGTTTATTAACTGTTCACTGTTAAACTAATATTTATAAATTAACGTTCTTATCTGCTGTTGAGTTTGTTAAAAAATATATTTCCTCTTTAAACTCATATTTTAATACGATAATAGTCGTGAACGGATTTAAAAGCAGAAGCAAGTTATGGCTGATACGACCGAACAGGTATTAATAATCAAAAATATGGTGTGTCCCCGATGCATCATGGCGGTAGAAAACATACTCGAAAGCCAAGGCTTCACCGTAAAAGAAGTTGAACTTGGGAAGGCTGTTGTACAGGGTAACGAGTCGATTTCTCTTACCGTTGTTAACAACAAGCTTGAAGAATATGGTTTTGAGGTGATCCAAAATAAGAATCAGCAATTGGTTGAACAGATTAAAACCCTCTTGATTCGCTACGTTCAGCAACTTCAGGAAAGTGATAAGTCGCCCAAACTTTCGGCGTATCTTACCCAAAAGTTGCATCAAAATTATTCGTCATTGAGTTCAGCCTTTTCCGAGAGTGAAGACATCACGATTGAGAAGTATCTCATCCATCTGAAGATCGAGCGCGTTAAAGAGTTACTTTCTTATGAGGAGTTGACACTCAGCGAAATTGCCTATAAGATAAATTACAGCAGCGTTGCCCATCTGTCAAACCAGTTTAAGCAGGTTACGGGCATGTCGCCTACCGACTATAAAAAAGCCCGCGACTCCTTTCGCAAGCCACTGGATGGAATTGAGGGGTAGCTGAATAAAATTCTATAACATTGCCCAACAATTCTGTAACGTCCTTCTCATCAGGGATTCATAACTTTTCATTGAACACCAATAAATGCGTAAGCAATACGGTGAGATGTAGAATTTATCTTTGTGACACTTTGAAAATGGCTTAAAGGAATTAATATTATGGCGACAAAAGAGTTAAAAAAAGAAATGCTCCAAATTAACGGTATGCATTGTGCAAGCTGTGTGTCAGCGGTAGAGAAATCACTGAAGAACCTTGATGGCGTTGAAGAGGCCTCCGTCAACCTGGCGACCGAATCGGCTTCAGTTTCTTTTGACGAAAAGAAGGTGGGTGCTAACGATCTTAAAGGAGCCGTGGAAGGGGCGGGGTATTCCATAGCAGAAGAGGAGGTGCAAACACGCACGCTCAAAATTGACGGCATGCATTGTGCCAGTTGCGTTAGTTCTGTTCAACAGTCACTCGAAGATATTGACGGGGTACAACAGGCCAATGTGAACCTTGCTACTGAAGCAGCGAAGGTTACGTATCGGGGAGATCTTACCCTTCGTGATTTTGAAAAAGCTATTGAAAGCTCTGGCTATAAACTGCTTAGAGAAGAATCCGAATCCGGCCAAACCAAAGCTGAGTCGAAGCGAAAGCGCGATCAGCAAAAACTCGATAAGGCGAAATCGCGCATGTGGTGGTCATGGGTGCTTACAATTCCCATCATTTTGTGGATGATTCCCGAAATGATATGGGGTTATACTTTTCTGGGTGATTTAGCATTTCAAATGGGAATGCTAACGCTGTCCGGCCTTGTCATTTTTGTGCCGGGTCAGGAAACAATTAAAAGTGCATGGAAGTCGGCCAAAAACGGTACGCCCAACATGGATGTGCTCATTGCCATGGGAGCATTGGCTGCGCTCTCAACCGGGTTTGTGGCTTTGCTTCACCAGTTTGGTTGGGCGCCGCCATTCCATAGTTTTGCAGGTATTGCCGGTATGATTATGGCCTTCCACCTGACGGGGCGATACATCGAAACTAAAGCAAAAGGCCGTGCTTCAGAGGCTATCCAGAAATTACTCACGCTCGAAGCCAAAGAGGCCATCGTGGAACGGAAGGGTAAGGAAGTCAAAGTTTCGATACAAGATCTTCAGCCCGGTGATATTATGATTGTACGTCCGGGTGAGAAAATCCCGACTGATGGGGAAGTGGTAGACGGCCAGAGCAGTGTAGATGAATCCATTGCTACCGGTGAATCGATGCCCGTAGAGAAGTCGCAGGGTGACGAAGTGATTGGCGCCACGCTCAACAAAAACGGCATGCTGAAGGTGAAAGCTACCAAAGTAGGAAAAGACACGTTCCTAAATCAGGTTATTAAGATGGTGGAAGAGGCGCAAGGCTCCAAAGTACCGATCCAGGAATTTGCTGACCGTATTACGGCTGTGTTTGTTCCCATTGTTCTGGGAGTTGCTTTAGCAACGTTGGGACTGTGGCTACTCTTTCCCGGGTTTTTCGGCGGTATTGCAGCGTGGGCATCTGGTTTCCTGCCGTGGATCAATCCGGCGATGGGGGAGGTAGCGCTGGCGTTTTACGCTGCTATAGCCGTGCTGGTGATTGCTTGTCCATGTGCGCTGGGTCTGGCAACGCCCACTGCGCTGATGGTCGGCTCGGGAATGGGCGCCGAAAATGGCGTGCTCATCCGCAAGGGTGAAGCCATTCAGATAATGAAAGACGTAGATACTATTGTGTTCGATAAAACCGGCACCATCACCCAGGGCAAACCAGGTGTAACGGATCTGATCAGCCTGAACAGCACGACCAAAGACGAATTGGTGCGTCTTGCGGCCTCGGCCGAAAGTGGCTCCGAACACCCGCTGGGACAAGCCATCGTGGAACACGCGAAAAATCAACATGCTCAATTAATAAATCCCGATAGTTTTGAAGCCATTACCGGAAAAGGTATTAAAGCCAGGGTTCAGGGCAAAAATATTTTGGTGGGTACAAGGAAATTGATGGCCGAATCAGGTATTTCGCTGGATAATTTGATTGAAGAAAAATTAAATGAACTCGAAAACCAGGCTAAAACTGCTATGCTGGTGGCCATTGATGGCGAAACCGCTGGCATAATCGCCGTAGCGGATCCAATTAAAGGAGACAGCCAAAGGGCGATTGTTGCGCTAAAGGAATTTGGGCTCACACCGATGATGATTACCGGCGACAACAAGCGTACAGCTAAAGCGGTTGCGGCTCAGGTAGGGATCGATGAAGTGATCGCTGAGGTGCTGCCCGATCAAAAATCAAACAAAGTGAAACGCTTGCAGAAGGAGGGTAAGATCGTGGCTATGGTGGGCGATGGTATAAATGATGCTCCTGCGCTGACACAGGCCCAGGTGGGTATCGCCATCGGAACGGGTACCGATGTTGCGATTGAATCAGGCGATATTGTGTTGGTGAAAGGTGATCTCAGCGCAGTGGTAAAGGCAGTGAAGCTGAGCCGGGCTACCTTCACCAAGATCAAACAGAATCTCTTCTGGGCATTTTTCTATAACGTGGTAATGATTCCGCTGGCTATCTTTGGCATGCTGCACCCGCTGCTGGCCGAGGCGGCTATGGCCTTCAGCTCGGTGAATGTGGTGGCCAACTCGCGGCGTCTGCGAAGGAAAAATATTGAGACCACGCGATGAGTTCCCAAGTGAATAATCAGACTATTCGAGTTTACAACAATCGCGCCTCATTCTATGAGGCCAAATGGAAAGCCTATCTGAATCATACCCATAAGGCATTTCTCCGTGATATTGAAACTACCGAAAACGATATAATTTTGGATGTGAGTGGCGGCACAGGGCTGCTGGCCAAAATGATGATCGACAAGAATCACCCGTTCAAACAGCTCGTTATTAACGACCCATCGGCAGGGATGCTGGATATTGCCCGCAAGCGTCTTTCTAATGAATCTAATATAAATTTTACCAATTACAGCGCTGAAGATCTTTCTTTTGAAGCAAACCACTTTGACCGCATTCTGTGCCTGAATTCGTTTCACTTTTATACCGAACAGGAGGACTTTCTAAAACGGTGCTATACCATGCTCAGACCCGACGGAAAACTCTATCTTCTGGACTGGAACCGGGTCGGTTTTTTTAGGGTTGTCAACAAAATTATAAAGTGGAGTACATCTGCGCATATTGCTACCCGGTCGCTTATCGAATATGAACATATGCTCCGACAGGGTGGTTTTGCAATAAATAAAACAGATAATTGGAACTGGCGCTACTGGAAGTTCTTTTTTGTGGAGGCAGAAAAAACGATATAACGTTATGTAAGATTCAGTGATAATTTTGCAACAAAAAATAAGAGAAAGAATATATTAAAGTCACTAATACCTGATGTTGGTAGAGATTTTATGCGCCGTTTAATAATTATGCTTGTTGATATAATTCTCTGAAATTGATTTATTGAGCTAATTAATGACACTGAAATAGTTATATGAATATCCGGAAGTCATATTGGATTGTATTTTTGAGTGTTTTATTATCACTTAGCCTGGCACTTCCTTATTGCTGTCATACAGATATCTCCAAGCTTTTTTCCCATCATCAAGAGATGGCCTCTCATACTATGCACGGAGAGAATTCTGATGCTTCAAAATGTGATTGCGGGCATGAGTTTGTTAAAGATTTTCAGAAAGCCAAGAAAGTAGTTACCGGTCAAAATATACCTTCTTTACAGACTGTTGCATTAACAGATAAGTTAAGTTTCTTCCTGTTTGACCGGGCCGTGATGCGTTTATCTGCAGTACAGCCGCGGATTCTGGCTGACACTGGCCCCCCCTTACATTTGCTGAACAGTGTTTTCCTGAATTAGCCTTTTCCACTCCTCTTATCAGGGGTACTCTTAATTTTAAAATGAATTTAGCTTCCAAAGGTCTATCCTTCAGGGGAGGCTCTGTACCTGTTTCGTGCATCAAGGATAAATTAAAACCGTTTTACCATGAAAGAAGAAAACAATAATTGCATTTCACGCCGTACATTTTTGCGCTACGCAGGGTCGCTTGCCGCTTTTGCCGGTGCAAGCACCATTTTACCATCATACGCCTTGGCCGGATTCAACGGCCGTGAGGTGGTTTCTCCTAAAGGGCCGGATAATATTATCGACCTTACCGTTGGCCACGTTCCGATGAAAATAGGGAACAAAAAGGGAAAAGCCATCGGGCTGAACGGTACCGTACCTGGCCCGTTGGTTCGTATGCAGGAGGGGCAGGATGTACTTATTCGTGTAAAAAATGAACTGGATGAAGACACGTCGATTCATTGGCATGGCATTCTACCGCCCTTTCAAATGGACGGGGTGCCCGGCGTCAGTTTCGATGGAATTAAACCCGGGACAACCTTTGAATACCGATATACGCTTAATCAGAACGGCACGTACTGGTATCACAGCCACAGTAAGTTGCAGGAGCAGCTGGGTCACTACGGACCATTAATTGTTGATCCCGCCGATAAAGATCCGGTAGAGTACGACCGTGAATACCCGATTGTGCTCTCCGACTGGACATTTGAAAGCCCATATGATGTTCTCAAAAATTTGAAAAAATCGGAAGGGTACTACAATTATCAGCGGCGTGATGTCGGCGAATTTATACACGATTCTAAGGAGAATGGTTTGGGCACCACTGTAAAAGATTACCTGTCATTTGCCCGCATGCGTATGAGCGCAACTGATATCACCGATGTTACCGGGGCAACCTATACCTACCTGATGAATGGCCACGGTCCGGGCTCCAACTGGAATGCACTGTTTAAACCGGGCGAAAGAGTACGCTTACGGTTCATCAATGCGGCGGCTTCATCGTTCTTTGATGTGCGTATTCCCGGTTTGAAAATGTCTGTTGTACAGGCCGATGCACAAAATATTGAGCCGATTCCGGTTGATGAGTTCCGCATCGGTATTGCCGAGACGTATGATGTCATCGTAGAGCCCGAGGAAGACAAAGCCTATACCATCTTTGCTGAATCATTCGACCGCAGCGGGTATGCCCGCGGCACACTGGCCCCGCGTGAAGGCATGCCTGCCCCGATACCTGAGCAGCGTCCCCGTCCTACCCGCAGTATGAAAGATATGGGTATGAATATGGCTGCTATGAACATGAGCGGTATGGATATGGGTGGAAATATGAAAAAAATGAATCATGAAGGGCACGAAGGCCATGGTAGCATGAATATGAAGTCTGAACCTGTAAAACATGGACCTGAGGATCATGGTCCGGGGGCGGCGGCTGTAGCCGATTATCAGTACGATCGTCTGGATGAGCCCGGCATCGGTCTTGGGAACGATGGGCGCAAAGTATTGGTCTATCGCGACCTTAAGAAACTGACGCCGAATATCGATACACGACCGCCCGAGCGTGAAGTTGAGTTGCATCTAACCGGTAACATGGAGCGATACATGTGGTCGTTCGACGGCAAAGAGTTTCATGAGGTGGATAGCCCCATTCAATTTAAACATAATGAGCGGCTGCGGCTCATCTTGGTCAACGACACGATGATGGAACACCCAATCCATCTGCACGGAATGTGGATGGAACTGGAAAATGGCAATGGAGCGTATAATCCGCGAAAGCACACGCTGCTTGTACAGCCAGCGCAGCGCATATCGGCGCTTATTACTCCGCGTGACAAAGGCCGATGGGCGTTTCACTGCCACATTCTATATCACATGGAGATGGGCATGTTCCGCGTAGTGGAAGTTGCCGATGAGGACGGAAGTATTTATGAAACCGGAGAAGATTATGGGTGACTAAAATACATCTCAGATATCATCCCGAACCTGTTTGCCCGGAGAGACCTCGGGATGGCAGGTTTAATCCGGAGAGAGAAATTGAAATTTTTAAAAAATTATACAATGGACACAATTGAAAAATCAAGCAGGTTTGCTTTAACAGTTATTCTATTAGTATTGGTTACCGGAGGCACTGCTGCAGCACAAAAAGCACCCGAATACAGTAATGATTTTTTAATGGATAACCAGACCAATGTTTTTTTTATGACCGATCGGTTTGAGTTCTATAATATCGATGGGAATCCCATCTTGTTGGATGCCCAGGGTTATATAGGCAAGGATCTCTACAAGTTCTGGTTTGAGGCGGAGGGCCAGATGCTTACGGCCGATACCGAAGGCGAAGTAGAGCTGGAAGGTCTCTACGGCTGGGCCATTTCAGCATTTTTCGATATGCGGGCTGGTATTCGTTATGATATTGCCTATAACGCCGAAGATACACGAGGCAGAGGTTTTGCAGTCATTGGCATCCAGGGGCTGGCACCATACCTTTTTGAAGTAGATGCTAATCTTTTTGTGAGTCAGTTGGGTGATCTATCTGCCGAGGCAGAAGCAGAATACAATTTTCCTATCACTCAACGTCTTTGGGGCCAGCCGCGCGTGGCTGCCAGCGTAGCAGTGCAGAACGTGCCCGAATGGGGCGTGGGCTCCGGCTTCAATGATATGCAGCTCGGGTTTCGGTTACGGTACGAAATTAAACGCGAATTTGCGCCGTATGTGGGCATTGCCTGGAATCGTAAGCTGGGTGAAACCGCGGATCTTGTTCGATCTGAGGGTGAAGATATAAGTACATTTGGATTGGTTGGCGGTCTCCGAATGTGGTTTTAATTATATAATGAATAATAATATCATTATTCCAAGCAATGGTATAACGTAAATAAAAAATATGTATCTACTCCAAGTACAATCGACTGGTTTTCTTGAGCAGTGGCAACAGGCTGCTACCACTACGCTCGGATTTTTCTGGATGGCGTTGTGGGCTTTTATCCTCGGTTATATTGTAAGCAGCATGATACAGATATTTGTGACCCGCCAGCGGATGCAGGAGTCGATGGGCGAATCGGGTGTAAAAAGTGTGGGACTGGGCGCATTCTTTGGATTTATTTCCAGTTCATGCAGCTTCGCCGCGCTGGCCACCACGCGAGCACTCTATCAGAAAGGAGCGGGCTTTATTCCGGCGATGTCATTTTTGTTGGCATCAACTAATCTGGTGATTGAGTTGGGAATAGTAATTTTCATTTTCCTGGGGTTGGAATTTGCTGCAGCCGAGTATATTGGGGGAATACTGCTTATCCTGTTTATGTGGATTTTTGTAACGATTACTTATCCCGAAGATCTTATCAGCAGTACCCGTAAAAAGCTTGACAAGGGGCAAGATACTGAGGAAGACACCGAAACAAGCTGGGTCGAAAAAATAAAGAGCCGGGAAGGCTGGAATAAAGTAGCCGACCAGTACTGGATGGAGTGGGGTATGGTCTGGAAGGATGTTACAATAGGTTTTACCGTGGCGGGTATCGTCGCCGTGTTTGTACCCAGCTCATTTTATGAGACATTATTTATTGGTGTTGGGCAGGCGTCGGGCCAGAGCTACTCATTTTTACAACTCCTTGAGCATGTACTGGTGGGGCCTGTGGTGGCGTTTTTTACGTTCATCGGCTCAATGGGTAATATTCCGCTCGCAGCCGTTTTATATGGTGGAGGCGTCAGTTTTGCTGGTATTATGGCTTTTATCTTCAGTGACTTGGTAGTGTTTCCGGTGCTGCGCATCAATGCGCAATACTATGGCTGGAAGATGTCGCTATATATACTGTTGACGCTGTTATTTGCCCTTGTCGGTTCTGCGTTAATTTTGCATTACAGTTTTGACTTGTTAGGGCTGTTGCCTCAGAGCGGCGGTAAGAGCATGATGGATCGGGAATTCTTTAAAATTGACTATACTTTTTTCTTCAATCTGGTCTTTTTGGCGATTTCCGGCGTAATGGCATGGCTGAGCTGGAGTGTATCCAAAGACGAAGACAGCGGGCACCATCACGGTGGAGGTGCCAATTGGGTTGAGACAATATTGAAATATTTAGCCGTTCTATCTTATGTGTGGCTGGCTGCTGGGTTGGCGATAAAAATATTTTTATAGGCCAATCAAGATAGACCAATAATATAGAAGAGTATCCGAAGTGGATGAAGTAGCTTAACCATTAATTAAATCATTTAGAAAAATGGAAAATAAACAGAATAAATCGGGCAGTTACCTGAAATTCTTCGCAATGATCGTAACGGCCATGGCAGCGATGTTCATTTTAATGTATACCAATTCGTACCAAGTCCTGGATCATGCATGGTTCAGCGAAACACGGATATACATGACGCTGATCATGGGCGGTTCCATGATGATCATCATGCTGGCCTTTATGCTTCAGATGTACAAAAGCAGCAAAGTGAATATTACGATCTTTGTCCTTGGCGCTATAATGCTGATCGGGTCGATATGGCTGGTCCGAAGCCAGGCGACGATTGATGGCCTCGACTACATGGAAGGCATGATTCCACACCACTCTATCGCCATTCTCACCAGCGAGCGGGCCGGCATAAAAGACGTGCGTGTGCAGAAGCTGGCCAAACAGATTATGGATGCCCAGCGAAAAGAGATCAAAGAAATGGAGTGGTTGATTAATGACATCAAAGACAACGGCCTTGCCGAAACGGAAGCAGAAGCCAAAGCACGAGCCGTCCCTAAATTCACCCCCACACCGGAATAATAAACTTAAAGCCAGACTCTTCACAACGGTTATATGTATAAAATATTCATGATATATTCATGTTATTTATTCATATTCCCCGCATAATACTCCAAAAAAATTGTTATGAAAAATGACTAAAAATCATCTTTACTTATTGATAATTGCCGGCCTTATTGGTGTCTTGGGCTGGCAAATATGGGACATCAGTACCCGGAGTGAGAGGAATACTTCTTCTGCGAATATTGATGAAGTGGTAATGTATAAAAATCCCGGCTGCCAGTGCTGTACTAAGTGGGCCGAGCACATGGAGCGCGCCGGATTTAGTGTGACAGAAAACCCGACCAATCAGCTCTCTGCTATTAAGAGTGAACAGGGCATTCCGTATACGATGGGATCTTGTCATACGGCATTGGTCGGCGGTTATGTGATTGAAGGGCACGTACCTGTTGCCGATGTAAAGCGATTGCTTAATGAGCAGCCCAAGGCAAAAGGACTGGCCGTACCTGGCATGCCCCAAGGATCACCAGGAATGGAATCACCCCGCCCAGAGCCTTACAAGGTTTATTTGATTGGTAATGATGGTAATGCGAGCGTGTATGCCCAGCATAATGTGGAATAAAGAGGCGAGAGCCTCCGGAATGCATTCAATCGCAGAGCAGCTGGACGAGGTTAGGTTTTTTAAAATGAACAATTCTGGATCAGTCGCTTTGTTGCTGATCCCGTCATCTGTCGCTCAGCGGTAAACTAAGTTAACAGAAAGGATACCAGAGTAGTTACATCGGGATTGCGGTAACAGCCACTATGTTGATATGACTTCAAAAAATTTCATAAAATATATTTTTATTGCAGCAGTATTGGTGACAGCCGGCTTCGCCCTGGCAGATGCGCTCGGCTGGTTTAATCCAAAACCATATACGGCCGTATCACACGGTTCGCACTTTCACTACGTACCGGAGGATCGCGATCCGAAGGTAGGTATCGATAAGTTTCCCCAGCAAGAGCCCCGCGAATTTGAAGTGATTACCCCAACCGGACAAATTGTTCATAAAGACAGCCTTCAAACAAATCAGGAATAATTATTGTATGATGCGATTTCAAAACGTTTCATTATTTCCCACCCTGCTCCTTATATTAAGTATCCTGGTAGTTAGTTGTTCATCTGAAGATAAAAATAAGGATACTCAACACGCTCAGGCCCGGAATGAACTGCCGCACGATCCCTATTCGGCGCCGCTGTATGCCGCATCAAAAAAAACTAAACTGGCCGACTTCGAGGCGAAATTGCTTAGCGGTGAAACATTTCGTCTATCTGATCAAGAGGGAAAGGTTGTATTGCTGAATATTTGGGCAACTTGGTGTCCTCCTTGCGAAGAAGAAACCCCGGATTTGGTTGATTTATATGAAAAGTACCGTGACAAAGGCGTCGTTTTTCTGGGCATTTCCATCGATGAGCAGGGAGCATCGGTCGTCAAGCCATTTGTTAAAAAATATGATGTTACCTACCCGATAACGATTGACGACGGTTCCATCATGGACAAATATGGCCCATTGATGGGGGTGCCTACAACCTATATTGTAGATGCAAAAGGAAACCTGCGTTACTTCGCAACGGGCGCGGTTACCAAGAAGGAGATTGAGCCGCGTCTTGAAAAACTTATCAATGAAAAAAGCGGATAGCAGATTAATCCTGTCCGCTTTTTAAGAATATGTTCTTGTCTCTTATTCGTCAATTTGGGTTATCAGCTCATCTACCGCACGTTTAAGCTGGGTATCTTCTCCTGCACGATAATCGGGAGCGTTATCGATTTCAATATCAGGCGCAGCCGGACCGTGCTCCATATTTTTATTGGTCGCTTTTACATACCAGCCGCGATAGGGCAGGCGAATATATGATCCGCCCATCAGCCCAACACCGCCGGTTGAGATAACAGCGCCAAAGGTGGGTTCCCCCACCAGCGTTCCCAGGTTGAGGTGCTTGTAGGCATGGGAGAAAATTTCTGCGTTGGAGTAGCTGTTTTGGTTGGCCAGGGTGATAGAAGGGCGTGTCCAGCTTGAAAGCGGCAGCCGCTCACCAAATGGATAGTGCTCGCGGAACTGATCTTTGTTTGCCTCCAGGTTATTGGTGGCGCCCCGTGGAATAGTAAAAGCATGCTGGCGATAATTGAGCACGGTAAGCAGGTAGTCGGTCGTCCAGCCCCCGCCGTTGTAACGTACGTCAATCACGAGCCCTTCTTTGCCTTCGCCTGCAGCGACCAGCTCGCGTTCAAATCGCTCAAAACTGGGCCAGTTCATTCCCTGTACATGGATATACCCGAGCCGACCGTTGGAATATTTATCTGTCAGCTCTTTCCTGCGGTCAACCCATTCGTTATAAAGTTCACGGCCAATGCTACCGGTCGGTTCAATAGTGATTTCCTGGTTATTACCATCTCCATTTTTTACTGTCAGTAACGTGGGTGTATCGGCTTTGCCGTTGAGCAGGCTATAAAAGTTATCTGCTTCCGAGACTTTATTGCCCTCAACAGCAGTGATAACATCGCCCACATTCAGCTTACTTATGTCACGATCAGCCGGTGAATTTGGAACAACATGGGTAACTTCGGCGCCATCGTCAGTCATATTCACGGCTATACCCAAAAGCCCCGTTTCTATATCCTGCGTTTCGGCGCGGTCGGAAGTATAGAACCCCATGTGGCTGGCATTCAGCTCACCCAGCATCATGTTGATGACATCTCCGAAATCACGCTTTGTGGAAGCTTTCATCGCCCAAGGCTCGTATTTTTCACGCAAGGCTTGCCAGTCTTCGCCGTGGAAATCGGGATCGTAAAAACCGTGATTAATCGACCGCCAGGCTTCGCCAAAAATCTGCTTTTGCTCTTCCGGATGATTGACTTCCATTTTTGCGGTAAACGGCAGTGATTCCAGCTTGTCTTCTTTGAGATTATAACGACCAATATTTCCGCCGCGGCGCATCAGGTACAGTGCATTTTGCTTGGGTACCAGCCGAACGCGATATGGCGCTGCATTATTATTGGTCAGCGCTTTAATTTCACCTTCATCCCATTTTGTTTGATACAGGTCCTGGTCGGCATCGTACGATTGCCGGCTGTCTCTGTTGATGACGAAGTAAAAAGTTTCACCATCTTCCGAAATGGCAATATCAGATTCGTTGCCCGGTAGCGACGTAACCTGTTGCAGTCGTTTGTACAAATTGTCAAAATCAATTTCAACGTCAGGTGTTTTGGCACTGTCTTTTTTCGTCTCTTGTTTTAGTTCTTTGCTCTGTTCCCAGTCGAGTTCGGTCCGCTGCCAGTCCTCTTTTTGCAGCCAAGCGAACCAGACGTCGTCATCACCGTTGTTGCGTGACGAAAGAAACGCCAGCTTGCTGCCGTCCGGGCTCCAAACAGGATCGGAGTCGGGCCGCGGGTGCTTGCTCACATTAACGCGGTCCCGGGAACCGTCAGCGGGCTGGATGTAAATCTCGTGGTTAAAGTCCAGATCGGGTTGAGAGTAGGCAATCCATTTGCTGTCGGGGCTCCAGGCGACATCATCCGGTGCGTCCCAGCCGTCGATGAGCGTGGTTTTATTTGTTAAGTCGTAGTCGTCTTCAATATCAGCTGCGATGAGTATGCCGCGTCCCTGTTGCCAGGTAATTTTTTTGCCGTTGGGGGCCACACTGGGATTTCTTTCATCTTCTTCGGTGTCGGTAAGCTGTATGGCGTTGTATTTCAGGGTTTTGAAGAGCTGGGTTTCATCGTCGCTGGCCGACTGCAGTGCGTAAAGATCATACTGGCCGTTGCGATCAGATGAAAAAATAAGCGTTGAGTCGTTCAGGAATGCTACATCACGGTCTCTGTACGAGTGATCGGTTAATTGAATTGAGCGCGATTTCTCGGTGTCATTCTGTTTGATGAAGAGCTCCCCGTGTATCACCAAAGCCAAGTATTTTCCATTGGGTGAAACGGCGTACTCTTCAGCGTCATCGCGGAAGGTCATCGGTTCTTTGTCATAGAAACGGGCGTCGCCCGGTACTGAAATGGCAAGAGGGGAAGGTTGTTCATTTCCCACTTCAATGCGGAAAAGTCCGGTTTTGCGTTCGAACACAGCGATTGACCCATCAGGGGTGACATCAAAATACCGGATGCCGTCTTCGGTGAAGGATGTATGCTGTTGAGGATCGCCGGAGAATGTACCTTCATCACTAAAATCAACGCTGAAAAGGTTGTGCACATCACTGCGCTCGCTCAGGAAAAACAGTTTATTGTTGCCGGCGAAAGCGGGATACATATCATTGCCCTTAAAATTGGTGAGTTGCTGGTAGGTGTCGCTTTGGGTGTCGTACACCCAAAGATCTTTATTGGCGGGACCGTCATAATTCTGGCGGTATTCGCGGTTGTAGCCGCGCACAAACACGAAGTAGCGTCCATTGGGACTCATTGCGGCCATCAAGCCGAAAGCATCAAAAAATCGCTCGGGTGTGCCACCTTGAGCCGACACGGTATGAATTTCCGGTTCCCATTCGACCTGGTTAAAAACACGCTCGGTGGTAAATATCAGTCGGTTGTCGGGGGTCCAACCCGTAAGCGCATCGTCGGTAGAGTGATAGGTGATGCGTTTGCGATTCTGATTTTCAATATCCATCACAAAAAGATCATCATTGCCAAATTTGTCACTTACGAAAGCAATGTGGTTGCCGTCGGGACTCCATTTCGGACGGGCGTCGTAGGCTTCATGAATCGTCAGCCGGGCTGCATCACCGCCGTTTGCAGATACGGTCCAGATATCACCCTGCCAGGAGAATGCGACTTGGGAACCGTCGGGACTGATGGAGGGGAAGCGCGCGAAGGGCGGGGAGTTGGTCTGTCCCTGAGCAAGTGAGAATGTGAGGAGAAAGAGTGTGATTAGAAGTGGTCTTTTCATGGCAATAATGGGGCTTTGTTCAGGCATTTAATTTGGCAACGTATCTGATGAACATAAATATGGCGTTCTCCCGCGAAAACGTAAAGCCGAGGATGTAAGAAGTTGAAAAAAATGAGACCCGGGTCGGGTGGTCGTGATCAACGGTTTGTATTTCGATTGAACAGCTGCGGCGACTGTTCTTTTAGAACGGGCTGGAAATCTCGCAGATGTTCTTCATCGCTTTCTCTGCCAATGGCCTGCCGGCGCTTGGCCATAAGTTCAAATACGATTTTGTCGTTACGGTAGTACCGCTGCTGGAAATAGACCGGTTTGTCGCCAATGGTGTAAGTGATGCGACTTATCTGGAGCAGAGGAGTATGTACTTCTATAAGGAGGTGCTCTGCGAGCTCTCGGTCAGCCAATGCGGCCTCGATGCGGTAGCAGCCACGTTCGATGGGAATTTCGAATTCGTTTTCAAGAATTTTGAAAATAGTCGTGTCGGTCAGGTCATACCCCTCGATCAGCTGTCCATAAAATAGGGGCATCCATGTTACATCAAAGGCTACCGGCTCGCCATTGCCCAGCCGCACCCGCTCTAGTTTTACGGCGATCTGCTTGTTTTGGATACCCAGGTAAGATAAAAGGTCGTTGCGCCCTTCGATACTTTCGTGCCCGAAGGAGATCACTTGCGAGCCGGCTTCCATGCCCGATCCTTCCAGTTCCTCAGCAAAATCGTTGAGCTGCGTGAATGACCGATGCGTACGCTGGTCGCTCACAAATGATCCCAATCCCTGGCAGCGATAAATAAGTTGCTCATTATCGAGGGTTTGCAAAGCTTTGCGAACCGTAACCCGGCTCACATCAAATTTCTTGCTCAGCTCATTCTCCGAAAGAAGTTTTTCATTGGGCTCCAGCGCTCCACTTTCTATCTGTTCACGTAACCAGTCGCTGATTTGTGTATGTAGCGGAATACCGTCTTTTAATTCCATGCGAAGATGTAATTAGTTCTTAAGGGAATGTAAAATAAATAAGGATTAAAATCTATACCTGTATTAACAAGCTTAATTTAAATAATCGGAGATATAAAGCAAATTAATACTTATAGAGTTAATCTATTATGAATATAAATATAATAGTATTAACTTGTATTGACATGTATTTATAATTGTGTTACCTTGGTTTAGTAAAACTTAAAAGCAATTAACAAAACAGTTATGAAATATTATACAGCCACAACAATTGACCATTCATTTGGTGAAGCAATTGAAAAAGTAACTGCATTACTGAAAGGCGAAGGCTTCTCGCCGTGGAATTAGACAAATAATCGATAACACTATGCAAATAAAGAAAAGAGGAGGCGCAAAAAGGACTATCGTGTTGACAGTATTGGTCCTGATACTGTCGCATTCGGTTTTGGCACAATCGGATGGCGCACAAAAGCCAGTGCAAAAAATGAGCTTGCAGGAGGCACTGAATATAACAAAGAAGGCCAGTTTTGAGGTGCGTATGGCTGAGGCCGATATGCAAAAAGTGCGATCGCAGTACCGGCAAACCAATGCTACATTCTTACCGCAAATTTCTATTGAAGCAACGGGTGTCTCTACTAATGATCCGCTTAATGTTTTTGGCTTCAGGTTGAAACAGGAAGGGGTGACGACAGCCGACTTTAATCCCGCACGGTTAAATGATCCGGATGCTTACAGCAACTTCATCACAAAATTTCAGGCGCAGCAACCGCTGTTTAATGCGGATGCCATTTTTCAGCGGCGTGCGGTAAAAAAACAGCTTGAAGCAGCTAAGGAGCAGTTGCAGGGTACTATTGAATATGTGCGCTATCAGGTGAAAGATACCTATTACCAGCTGCGGCTGATGGATAGCAAGTTGCAAGTGATAACAAAGTCACTGGAAATAGCGCACGAAAATGCACGTCAGGCCAAAGATTATCAGGAGCAGGGAATGATCACCAGGGCTGATTACCTGGCAGCCAAAGTGCGCATGCTGGAGCTGCAAAGTGAACAGTCGAAAGTAAAAAATCAGCTGCAGGCCGTGCAGGATCATCTTCGTTATCTGTTAAATATCGATGAAGACGTCACCATTATTGCAACCGACAGTCTGCAGGTGCACCCTGTCGTTTCTAATGACAATATAAATTATCAAAGCTCAACAAATTCCAGGCTGGATGCTATGGAGTATCGCATCTCGGCCGCCCGTGAGATGGTACGGTCGTCAAAGTTCAACTTCATGCCCAGTGTTAATCTTTTCGGCAGCTACGAATTTAATGATGATGTATTGCTGGGTACGCAGGGCGAAAGCTACATGGTGGGTGCTACGCTAACGTGGGATCTGTTTAGTGGTTTTAAGAATGTGGGCAAAGTTATGGAGTCAAGAGCGGAGCTTAGAAAGGCAGAGCTGGCCTATGAAAGCCAACAATTTAAGAATGAGATAGAGATTAAACAGGCCCGCCGGTCGCTGGATCAGGCGCAAGAGCAATTGACTTTTGCCAAGGCAGCAGTGGAGCAGTCGGCAGAGGATTATCGCATTCGTAAAAACCGCTTTGAACAGGGCATGGAAAAGACGACCGACCTGCTGCGGGCAGAGGCACAACTGCTGGAGAGCAAGATGCAGCGACTCAATGCCTTGTATCAGTATAATTTGAGTCTGGCAACACTGGAACTGCTGCTGGAACAAGAAATATCCTACTAACCAATTTTTGAATCCGATTTTAATGCTAAACAATTAGAACAATGAAAAATAAGATCATGACTACATCAGGCAAGCTGCTATCGGTTTTTGTTTTACTTACTATCTTCGGGGTGGCATGCAGTTCTTCTGATGAATCACAACGGCAGCAAAAAGAACCTATTCCCGTGGTAACACAACAAGCCGGTTACCTGCAGGGTGCCACGATGTATCACTATTCGGGTAATGTAAGCAGTGATCATAGCACCAATATGAGTACCAAGGTGATGGGACGCATTATCGAGCTCAATGTGGAGGAAGGCGATTTTGCTGAGAAAGGAGAGGTGCTGGTTCGTATTAAGGATGATAATTTGAAAGCACAGAAGAACCAGGTGCAGGCTCAGTTGATTCAGGCAAGAGCGGGGCTGAAGAATACGGAGACCAACCATAACCGTATTAAAGCCCTGTTTGAGCAAAATAGCGCAACCCAGAAAGAGCTTGATGATATTTCCACCCGGTACGAGATGGCCAAGGCTGAAGTTCAAACACTGGAAAACAAGCTTCAGGAAGTGGAAGATATACTCGAATATGCTACGCTAAGGGCCCCTTTCGACGGGTATGTGGTATCGAAGATGGCTTCGGAAGGAGACATGGCCACCCCCGGGCAACCGATCATCACACTGGAGCAGGATAACATGTTGAAGGTGAATATTACGGTGCCGGAAAGCGAGCTTGGGTTATTTTCGCTCAACGATACCGTTTCGGTTGATGTAACAGCGGCTGGATATCTGAATGCCAAGGGAATTATAGCAAATATTAATCGGTCGGGTAACCACGGCAGCCGGCAGTTTGCCGTTGAAGTGGTGCTGCCCAAGCTGGATAAAAGTTCCGGTGTGAGGTCTGGAATGTATGCTGAAGTTGGTATACGGAGTGCCAACGATCGCACGCTTACGGTTCCGCAGTCGGCCATTGTAGAACGAGGACAGCTTACGGGTTTGTACACGCTCAATAATGAATCTGAAGTAGTACTGCGCTGGGTTCGGCTGGGAGACAAGACGGGCAACCAGGTAGAAGTATTATCGGGATTGTCGGCCGGAGAGCAGTATGTCGCCCGGGTGGACCGGCCATTTATCGAAGGACAACAAGTAACGGTACAGGAGTAATAGAAATTATTTAGCTAAGTCATTATGAAGACTGGAATTGCAGGTAAAATTGCCAAGGCGTTTATTGACTCAAAGTTGACGCCACTTTTAATGCTGGTGTTCCTGGCGCTGGGATTTTACGGTACCTGGTTAACGCCGCGTGAAGAAGAACCCCAAATTAATGTGCCCATGGCCGATATTTTTGTCGGCTATCCCGGGGCAACGCCCGAGCAGGTGGAGAAGCGCGTGGCTATTCCGCTGGAGCGTATTTTGTCAAATATTGAGGGCGTCGAGTACGTCTACTCCAGTTCAATGCCCGGACAGGCTATGGTATCAGCGCGTTATTATGTAGGTGAAGACGTCGAGCGCAGCTTGGTGCGCCTGTATAACAAGCTGATGAAAAATATGGACCAGCTGCCGGAGGGGGCCACGCAACCGCTGGTAAAGACCCGTTCTATTGATGACGTTCCCATAATGACACTCACTTTTTGGAGTAAATCATACAGTGATTACGAGATGCGACGGGTAGCCGAAGAGTTTTCGCTGGATGTTAAACAGATTCATGATGTAGCCCAGACCGAAATTCACGGTGGCCGATCGCGGCAGGTAACCGTCTCTCTGGATAAAAACAAGATGGCTTCCTACAACATCGATCCGTTGAAAGTGGCTCAGCAGATTCAAGTGGCCAACAGCGAAATGTCTTCAGGGTCATTTAGTAAAAATGATACGGAGTTCCTGGTGAAAACCGGCAGTTATTTTCGTAGTGCTGATGAGGTCCGTAATCTGGTTATAGATGTACAACATGGCGATCCCATCTATTTAAAAACGATTGCTGATATAACTGACGGTCCGGGGGAACCGGCCCATTATGCTTCGTTTGGAATCGGAAACGCGATGGCCAGGCAGGATTCAGCGCTGAATGCAGGTGCTGCCTATCCCGCGGTAACCATATCGCTGGCGAAGCGCCCCGGCTCTGATGCCATGAATATTGCCGAGCAGGTTAACAAGAAACTGGACGAAGCCAGGGGAACATTGATCCCCGGCGATATGAATGTATCAGTCACCCGGAACTACGGGGAGACGGCTTCGCAGAAAGTGCTCTCACTGTTAGAACACTTGTTGATGGCAATTTTGGCAGTAACAGTGGTTGTAGCCCTGGCCATGGGATGGCGCGGCGGCCTGGTGGTTTTCTTGTCGGTACCGGTAACTTTTGCTCTCACATTGTTCCTCTATTACATGTTCGGCTACACGCTGAACCGCATTACGCTCTTTGCGCTGGTGTTTGTGACCGGCATAGTGGTGGACGACTCGATTATCGTAGCCGAGAACATGCACAGGCACTTTAAGATGCGTAAGCTTCCTTTAAAGCAGGCAGCGATTGCTTCCATCAATGAGGTTGGCAACCCCACTATTCTGGCCACTTTTACCGTGATTTCTGCGGTATTGCCCATGGCCTTTGTTTCGGGATTGATGGGGCCGTATATGAGTCCCATGCCCATTGGCGCTTCACTGGCGATGATTTTTTCGCTGATTGTGGCCTTGGTTATCACTCCGTGGCTGGCCTATATGTTGCTGCCGCATGTTAAGCCTGAAAAGGATGAACAAGGGAATGAGAAGGAGTACAAGCTTGAGGATACTCGTATTTACCGATGGTATTCAAAAATTATGGAACCGCTGCTCGAGAGCGTAACATACCGGTGGGTGTTTATCGGTAGCGTTACGGTATTGCTGCTGGTATCTACGTTGCTGTTTGTCTTTCGGATGGTCCAGGTAAAAATGCTACCGTTTGATAACAAGAATGAGGTGCAACTCGTCGTGGATATGCCGGAAGGCACAACGCTGGAACGTACCAATGCCGTAGCGCGTGAAGCGGCATTGGCGCTAAAAAACGTTCCGGAAATTCACGATTATCAAATTTATTCGGGGACGAACGCTCCCATCAACTTCAACGGGTTGGTGCGCCACTATGATTTGCGGGAAGGGGCCAGCATCGCCGATGTGCAAATTAACCTTGTGGATAAAGGCAAACGTTCGGATCAAAGTCATGCCATTGCCAAACGCATTCGTCCGATCGTTCAGAAAGTGGGCGAAAAGTATAATGCTAATATCAAGGTGGTAGAAGTTCCCCCGGGTCCGCCCGTGCGTTCTACGTTGGTGGCCGAAATTTATGGTCCGAATGTTGATCAGCGAGAGCGCGTAGCGAATAAGGTACGCACCATTTTTGAGGAGATGAATGGTGTTGTTGATGTGGATTGGACCCACAAGGCTCCTCAGATTGAATACGTGCTGGATGTGAATACGGAAAAAGCGATGCTGACAGGTATTCCTGTCCAGAAAGTCGTACAGGTGGCACGTATGGGACTGCACGGCCAAAAGGTGTCACGTTTGTATAGCGATAAGAATCTCAACAATGTGCCCATTATGTTGCGCCTGCCCGAAAAACAGCGTTCCGGTATTGAACAGCTGCAGCAGCTCCACGTACAGTCGGCTTCCGGCAGTATGATCCCGGTTACGGATCTGGTTAATCTGAAAAAGGATACTCTGGAGCAGAGTATCCATCGCAAAAATCAGCGCCGCGTAAAATACGTTATGGCTGAAGTTGCCGGGGCTATCGAGAGTCCGGTGTATGCGATACTGGACTCCGAAGAAAAGATCAACAATATAGACATGCCCAAAGGGTATGAGCTAATACAGATTTTTGCGGGACTGCCGTTTTCTACCGGCGACTATACACTTAAATGGGGTGGAGAGTGGCAGATTACGTACGAAGTGTTCCGCGATCTTGGGATAGCTTTTGCTGTCGTTCTCGTAATCATATATATGCTCATTATCGGCTGGTTCCAGGATTTCAAAGTACCCATTATCATGATGATTGCTATTCCGTTATCGCTGGTTGGTATCATCGTGGGACACTGGCTGCTCGGAGCCTTCTTTACGGCTACCTCGATGATCGGGATGATTGCCCTGGCCGGTATCATGGTGCGAAACTCGGTCTTGTTGATCGACTTTATCAATATCCGGCTGGATGAAGGATCGTCGCTCAAGCAGGCCGTTATTGAAGCCGGGGCGGTACGGAGCATGCCCATTCTGCTCACGGCCGGCACTGTGGTAATTGGAGCGGTAGTCATTCTGTTTGATCCCATATTTCAGGGGCTGGCCATTTCGCTGATGGGGGGAGCCGTCGCATCGACAGCACTGACTCTCATTATGGTTCCATTGATTTACTTTATGGCCGAAAAGAAAGTTGGTGAATTAAAAGAACAAGAATAGATCAAAATCAATAAAACGAAATAATGCCATGAAGTTACTTGTCATACTCAGTATTGAAGAAAGTGCAGAAGACGTTCGAAAAATATTAGCGCGCCAAAAAGTGTCGGTTTACAGCGAAACGGATGTATTTGGTTTCCAGACAGAAGAGCACCAGCCTGATATTACCAACTGGTTTGCCAAGGGAGATCACCGGGTGTATTCAAAAATGTATTTTTCTGTACAGGGCAAAGCCTGCGTGAACCGTATTCTAAAAGAAATAGAAGAGTTTAATAACAAAAAGGATAAAGATAGATCAAATCCGCTGCATGCTTACCAGCTGGATGTTGAAAAGGTGGTTTGAACTGAATAAATAAATTGATAACACAAAAACATATCATATTATGAATAATGAAAAACAGCATTGCGAAATGATGCGACCCATGGAGCAAGCTATACGCGCCCTGGCCGGAACCTTTGTTACCGTTAGTGTGGCTTTGGGCTATTTTGTGAGTCCTTACTGGTTCCTTTTTACTCTTTTTGTCGGGTTGAATTTATTTCAATCTGCCTTTACCAAATGGTGCCTGGCCGAACAGATACTGGCAAAATTTGGTATTGGAATACGGCAGAATGTGGAGCCCAAGATTAAAACAAAAAGCTAAAATAGAACCACATCAACAATTTAGCAGAAAAAGCATAAACAGATATATCTAACCATGAATACAATTTTAATTGTTGTTGGAGTAGTAATAGCCTTTTTAATCATTAACTTTTTGAGGAATACCGTTTTTAATTCCGTGATGAATCCGGGGGAGGTCAAAGAAAAAATAAAGAATGAGTCCGGAGTAATTATTGATGTACGAATGCCTGAAGAATATAAGCAGGGACATTTAAAAGATGCTGATTATAATTTAAATATTATGTCGAGTACCTTTGAGCAGGATATAGAAAAGCTGGACAAAGATAAATCTTACTACCTTTATTGCCAATCCGGAAGCCGGAGTGGCAGGGCGGCTAAGGTTATGAAGAAGCACGGCTTTGAGAATGCCTATAACATTGGGGGACTGCAGCAACTGGTGGAAAATGGATTTAAAAAAACTGTGCAGTGAACGCCGGGAAATCAGCTCATGGATCGTGAATCATTCTGAAGCAAAAGAATGTTTAAGAAGCTCAGGATTTAATATATTCGAGAATGCTATCATAATACAATCACCTGAGACTAAACAGAATTAGTAGGTAGTAATATGTATTTCAAACAGATATATGATAAAAAATTGGCCCAGTATGCTTATTTAATAGGCTGCCAGGCTACCGGTGAAGCCATTGTTGTTGACCCGATGCGAGATATTGATCAATATTATGAGCTGGCGGAAAGTGAAGAATTGAATATCACAGCCGCTGCCGATACTCATATTCATGCCGACTATATTTCGGGCCTGCGCGAATTTGCCGAAGACGGTGTTAAGGTTTACGCTTCTAATGAAGGCGGCCCGGACTGGCAGTATGCATGGTTAAAGGACAGTAGTAAATATGATTTTAAGTTGGTGGGTCATGGTAGTACATTTACTATCGGCAACATCAAATTTGATGTGCAGCATACACCGGGTCATACGCCCGAATCCCTCAGTTTTCTGGTAACCGACGGAGCGGCTACCGATCAGCCGATGGGCATTCTCAGCGGGGATTTCGTTTTTGTCGGCGATGTCGGCCGGCCCGATCTGCTGGAAACCGCTGCCGGACAGAAAGGTGCCATGAAGCCGGCGGCAAAAGAGCTCTATAAATCCGTAGAAGATTTTAAAGGTTTGCCTGAGTATTTGCAAGTCTGGCCGGCACACGGCTCAGGCAGTGCCTGCGGCAAAGCATTGGGTGCCGTCCCCGAATCGACGGTGGGGTATGAGCTGCGTTTCAGCAATGCTTTCAAGGCCTCGGGTAGTGAACAGGAATTTGTAGACTATATTTTGGAAGGCCAACCTGAACCACCGCTGTATTTTGGCCGCATGAAACAGGTAAATAGGGACGGGGCTCCCATTCTGAGTACCATGCCAAAGCCCAAAAAGATTACAATGGAAGAGCTTACTTCAGATGATAAAACGATTGTTGACACCCGGCATAAACACGAGTTTATGCAACGGCACGTGCCCGGTTCTCTGATGGCAAGCTTTGATAATGATTTCAATACTATTGCCGGCTCCTACCTCGATGCTGAGGATGATATTTATCTCATCATTGATGAGGCAAACCTTGAGCAGGCCGTACGCGATCTTGTGCGTGTTGGTCTGGATAATATTAAGGGATATGTTACCACGGATGATTTTGACCACTGGAATGGGAAGGTAGAACAAATTGAGGCTATAAGTTTTGATGATGTGTCATCACTACAAAAAAGTGGGGACACTCAGGTGCTGGATGTACGCAAAGCTACCGAGTACAACGAAGGACATGTGCCGGGGGCACAAAATATTGCACACACTCGCCTGGCTGCCCATTTTGATGATATTCCCAAAGACAAAGAGCTGCTGGTGCATTGTGCCAGCGGGCAGCGGGCTTCCTACGCAAGCAGTTTGCTGGCAAAAAAAGGCTTCCGGGTAAAATGGGTGGATGATCTTTTTTCAAACTGGAAGCAAACTGATAAATGATTTTAGCTTGGCTGGGGGCATTACTTGTAGGCTTATCATTGGGACTCATGGGGTCGGGAGGTTCAATATTGACCGTTCCGGTATTAATCTATCTGGCTGGTGAACAGGAAAAAGTAGCTATTGCGGAATCATTGGGCATTGTTGGGGCCATCAGCCTGGCCGGTTTCGTGCCGTATGCTCTTAAAAAGAAGGTGCACTGGAAAAGTGTTATTCTGTTTGGGTTGCCCGGTATGGCGGGAACGTATGGTGGTGCTATAATTGCGGGGTACGTATCCGGGACGTTTCAGCTGCTGCTTTTTGCTGTAGTAATGCTTGTCGCAGCCATCATGATGTTTCGTGACAATAAAGAGACAAGTGAATCGGGAAAAATTGCAATCAGCCACGCTTGGTGGAAAATTATGCTCGAAGGGTTAGCCGTTGGTATTTTAACGGGTCTGGTTGGTGTGGGCGGTGGATTTCTCATTGTTCCCGCACTGGTTCTTCTGGGCGGGCTGCCCATGAGTCTGGCGGTGGGTACCAGTCTGGCCATTATTGCGCTCAAGAGTTTTAGCGGATTTTTTAAGTATATTGAAGTACTGCACAACTTAAACCTTTCGATTAACTGGGAGTTCATCCTTATTTTCAGCCTTATTGGTGCAGTGGGTAGCTTGGTAGGTAAAACGATCGGCTCGAAAATATCTAATGACGGACTAAAAAAAGGGTTTGCTGTTTTTCTTATCCTGATGGGAAGCTATATCATTTTCATGAATGTTTAATTCACTAAAACCCATGCATTATCCCGAGAAGTTAAATCGCAACAGGATAATAGTCCCGGCCTACGGCCGCCCGTCCAAAGAAGTAGCCGGTGCCAATCATTAAGCCGGTTTCTCCGCGTAAACGGTGATACTGTAAATACCGGTTTCAGAATTACGGAATGATTCGATCTCTTTTTCATCCATATAGGACGCGAGAATCTCGTCCGGTAGTTGAATTGGCTTGGATTTTTGAATTTTGATATTGATAAATCCGGCTTCCGCAATGATATCAAGATAGGTATCGATATCGATTGCTCCGGAAACACAGCCGGCATACATCTCGGCATCTTCTTTTAAAGCAGAAGGGAGTTCGCCACGAATCACTACGTCCGATATGCTAAAATGTCCGCCGGGTTTAATGATGCGATGCGTTTCTGCAAAAGCGAGATCTTTATCGGGTACCAGATTCAGGACGCAATTGCTGACTACAACGTCGGCCAGATCATCTTCGAGTGGCATATCTTCAATATCACCCAATACAAATTCCACGTTTTCGAATCCAATTTTAGCTGCGTTTTTTTGCGCTTTTGCGATCATCTTTTCGGTCATGTCCAAGCCGATAACCCGACCGGATTCACCGGTTTCTTGCCGGGCTACGAAACAGTCGTTTCCTGCACCAGAACCAAGATCAACCACGGTATCACCTTCACTGATATGTGCATATTCAGTGGGTAATCCGCACCCGAGACCCAGATCGGCGTCGGCATTATAGCCTTCCATCTTGGAGTAATCGTCAGCGAAAACAGAATAGTCTACCGTATCACACCCGCAGCTGCTCCCACAACAAGAGGTGGCATTCTTGTCACGGGATTGCTCACTTATTTCAGCATATTTTTCTTTAACGGTTTGCTTGAGTTCGTCCGAAGTTTTTGTCCTTGTTTTCATAATGTTAGCAACAGGTTTGTGATTGAATATTTTCGATAAAAAGTCCAAGCAGTTCTTTCAACTCATCAGCCGCGTCTTCGTTGATGCAGTAGCAAACGCGCACGCCTTCAACTTCTCCTTTTACAACGCCCGCTTTTTTCAGAGCTTTCAGGTGTTGCGAAACGGTGGATTGGGCCAGGGGAATCTGGTCGGTAATATCGCCACAAATGCACTCCTGACGTTGGGCCAGTATTTCTAAAATAGCAATCCGCGCCGGGTGTCCCAGCGCTTTAGCCAGTTCGGCCATCCTGACTTGCTCTTTATTAAACTTATGTACTTTTGTAATTGCCATAATATATCGTATTTTTACGATTAATATAATTCGCGGGTTCATTTTTTACAAATTTATTTTTTGTGAGCTTTGAAATACTACATGTCATTGCGAACGCAGCGCGGCAATCCCCCGGCTTAGATTACGCAAATGGAGACCGCTTC
>JAFGWN010000135.1 GCA_016937115.1 Balneolaceae bacterium
AAATTTGTAGCATGATGTCAAAGCCTGATTCTTTTATCAGTAATTCTGAAGATGAAACGATTGCATGGGCCCGCCGTTGGGCGGAGAATTTACAGCCCGGTGATGTGGTGGCGCTTAAAGGAGACTTGGGCGCCGGGAAAACGCACTTTGTAAAAGGCGTGGCCGAAGCATTGGAAATTGAAAAAAGCAATGTTCACTCACCCACTTTTTCGCTGATTCATGAATACGGCGGAAGCCTGCCCCTTTATCATTTCGATTGTTACCGTATGGGATCGGTTCGGGAAGCGCTTGAAATCGGTATAGAAGAATATCTTTATGGTGAGGGCGTTTGTATAATTGAATGGCCGGACCGAATTCTATCCATTCTTCCGGTAGATACAATCTGGATCACCCTGGAAGCGACAGGAAAAAATAAGCGCCGGATTACGGTTGAACCATAACTACTGCAAGATCGGCACAGGTATCTACACTACCAGAAAGGGAGTATTTCTATTTTGAGATTCCTCCTCATTTCACTCGTCGAGATAACACAAAAGGCTGAACCAAATATTACCTGGGTTAGCGAGCTTCAGCATTGTTGGGGTTCAGGTTAAGTAACTTCCGTAAATTTGACAGGACAGCATTTTCTATATGAGAAATGCACTCCAATGTTTTATCTTTAGCAATCATGGCTCAAAAAAAGCAGTTATCATATCGTCTCGACCGGCTGCCGGTCATTTATCCGTTTCACCGGCGATCGTCTAACAACATCCAGCTGGGAGATTTGGTCTACTATGGTCCGTGTCCTGAATATTACGGCATCGGAGAAGTGGTTCGGCAGATGGAAGGGTTATGTATCGTCGATTTTCGCGGGACCGGGCTGCTCAACATCCAGAAAGATGCCATGACGACCAAGTACCTGATTCCCATCCACAAATTGAACCTTGGTCACATTCTAAAGAAGAGGTAACTTAGTTTTAAGATTCAAAACTATCTTTTTCGCCAGTGTAGTCAGGAAAAGCCTATGCGAAGAGGAATAATTTATTATAGATATGCTTTTCATGGCGATTGTTGAAGATTATTTCCTTCAACAAACACCTTTGAAAAAGAGCCCTTTCTTTTAGTCCATTTTCTTTGGACTGACAAAGAAAATGGTCAAGTATTATAGAAATAACAGAGAAAAGGGATATTCCATGATTTAGATAATCGCGGACAATCAATTTGATGTGATTTTATCTTTCATCAAATCCGTTTTTTCGAGCAAATCATCGTGTCGTGCACGGCCAATCAACCAGAAAATTATGCTTACCAAAAGACCGGGATAAAACGGTTCAACACCTAAAAAGATGTATGAATAGGCTTCGTTATTGAAGTATGTTCCGAGCATCAGCCAGATGAGCGATACGGCAATGCTGCCAACCATGGTTGGCAGAGCCCACTGTTTTTTAAGTGTGAAAAATCGTAGGTAGACACCCAAAATGGGGATGAGTAGCCCGGGAATCATTACCGACCCGATGACGTACCAGAGATCGATAACGCTGGGATAAATGACGATGAGCAAAATACCGAGCACAGCTGCGGCCAAAACGCTTAGACGAGTGAGCCGGTTATTGGCCGTATTGGGGAAGAGCTTCGCCAGCAGATCGCGACCAAGGGTCTGCCCCGAAAGAAACAGGTAGCTGTCCAGGGTTGACATAATAGTTGCCAGAATAGCGACAAAAAAGAGCCCTTTAATTCCCATTGGCAGAATCTCATTGGCCAAATACGGATATACCATTAATGGTTCGGATAAATCGCCGCCCAGAATAGCCCAGCCGTACATGCCACTGAAGAGCGTTAGAAAATCGAATACCGACCAAAGTACAATCGAAATTAAAATCCCCCTTTGCGCTGTTTTGGGTGATTTTGCCGCCGCCGCTCGCTGGTGAAAGCTGGGATCGACGAAGGTCCACAGGGCGATAAAAAACCACACCAAAATGTATTGCAGGCTGTGCCCGCCGGTGATATCGCGAAACGTATCCGGCACGGTTTCCCAAAGCGTAATCATTGAGCCAAACTCTATATGGGCATACCAAATTAGCAGGATGAAGCCACCGAACATCAGCACAACCTGGAGCATATCGGTACGAACGACGGCACTGAAACCGCCAAAGGATACATATAGCACGGAAAACAAAGCAACGACTGTGGCATAAATGAGAAAATGGCCCGATCCGCCGGTCAGGTATTGAAAAATAAAACCCAGCATAAGAATATAGGGAGCAGGACTTACCAGCACAAAAATAGGGAGGGCCGAGAATCGACCGGCTTTTTCGCCATAGAAATTGCTGACAGCTTCGGGCAATGTCAGTGCTTTGTTCATGCGTATTTTGCCAGCCAGCAGCCAGGCAAAAATCGCCGAAAATATATAAAAGGGAAGGCCGAACAGCAGCCACTGGGAAATACCGAATTGATAGCTGTATTCACCGACGCCAAGAATGCCACCGTACCATGTGGAAACAAGTGTGGCCACAAAAGCGGGGAGCGTCATTTTACGTCCCGACAGCAAAAACTCTTCTTCATCCTGGTCTTCCCAGCTCTTTTTCCAGCTCAGGAAAACGAGCAACCCAAAATAAAGGAAGATGATTCCCCAGTCGAACAGCGTGAATTCAAGATTCAAATCAACAATTGGTTAAATGAAAAAGCAGGGCTAAAAATAGCATATTATTGAGCAATGAAAAGAAGCAAATCGCCTTTTTTATGCTCAATATGTATCGGACTTTTGGTGACCGTATTCGATGATCCGTCCCGTACGCCATTTTCGATGGATTCATTTTCCAAAGAGAACTTCAGTCCCGAAGTGGTAATGCCGCTTACTTTGCCCGAAAGAGGAAAAAGAGAAACCGAAGTTCCAGGCGCAATTTTTTCTGAATACTGCTTTGGCAAAAGCTTGGTAATACCCTGATCATCCCGAAAGCTGATTTCTTTAAAGTGGTCATTGAATTGCTTCAAAACCGACAGGTTCTTTAAGGTATGGTCAAGCCGGTAGCCAGTGGCTCCCAATACTTTAACGTGGGTAGCATTTTTTTTAAATGCCAATTTTAACGCTTTCTCGAGATCATTGCTGTATTGGTCAGGTTCGTGAATAATTTCATAAGGTTCATTTTTATGATGCCTGTAACTATCCAGATCGCCAATTACTACATTGGGCAATTGACCGAGTTCGTGTGCGGTATTTCCACCCCCGTCAGCGGCAATGAAAAAGTGGGCCCATTTACAGCATTCTTCGAACAGATGCTGTCCGGGCGCCTTTCCATTGGCAAGAACTAAGGCATTCATTATGCGTAAAACATTAGTTTGCGTTATTTGAAGCCCAAACATACGAGATATTATAATCAGTAGGAACCTTTTAAAAAAAATTGCTTTATTCCTGATCAACCCCCATCTTAATAGGCTTATTTTTCGGCGTATTAAGTATTATGTTTAAAGAATTTATAGAAAAACTGAAGTCGTACAACGTTGTAGGTGTATATTCTCATATACGTCCTGATGGAGACTGTATTGGTGCCCAAGTGGGGGTTTGCCGCTGGCTGGAGGCGAACGGCATTAAAGCCTATGCGTTTAATGATGATGATATTCAACTCAACCTGCAGTGGCTTACCGATTTTTATCCTGTCCAAAAACCTGATGAAAAAAGCCTGAAGGAGTGCGATGCCTTTGTACTGGTTGATGGCAATTCGCCCCCTCGTTTTGGAAGTTATGCCGAATATATCAAGGATGATCCGAAGCCTGCCTACATGATAGATCACCATCCCGACCCGCAGGATGGGTTTGATCTGACGATCTCTGAAGAAGATGCTTCTTCAACCTGTGAGCTTATATTTCATCTGTACTTGCAGGATGATATCAGCAAGCTCGATTCGGATGTTGCCAAGGCACTCTATACCGGTATTATAACGGATACAGGTTCGCTTCAATACGACAGCGTAACGCCCGAAACAATGAATACAGCGTCCGAGCTTCTCCGAATTGGTGATTTTCGTCCCAATGTGGTAGCGGAAAAAGTCTTTTCCAACAAGTCTCTAAACCAGTTACACTTGCTTAGTATGGCAATGAGCACAATTCAGTTGTTCGAGGACAATCAAATTGCCATTATGTACGTTACGGAAGAGATGTTGCAAGAAACCAATACCACCAGTGACGATTGTGAAGGGTTCGTGGCATATCCACTAAGCGTGACGGGTATTAAGGCCGCGATTCTTTTCAAGGCCCTGGGCGATGGCGTAAAAATGAGCCTTCGTTCAAAAAGTGAGGTGGATGTAAACAAGTGGGCGCGCAAGATTGGCGGCGGCGGCCATAAAAAAGCTTCTGGAGCCTGGCATGCCGGACCGCTTGAAAAGACCATCGAAGAAGTTGTGCGTATTGGTGCCGAGCAGCTTGCAAAAGCAGAGACTTCGTAATTAAGCCAACGGACCGATCATGAGCGGCAAGGTTTTTTTAGCATTTATTCTTTCTATAGCCTTTTTGGCGACAGGATGTGACCAAAATAAGCAGGCAAAAATCGATGCAACCAGAACGTCTGCCAATGAAACGGTAAACCAACCAGATTCTGTACGGGATAATTCATCGGAATCACCTGCAAGCCGGCGTTTTGCTGCAACTACTGATGATTCTACCATCCATGAAAGTCGCCGTAGTGCCATTACCCAGGCAGTACAGAATGTGAGCCCCGCTGTTGTAAGCATAACAGTTACAGAAGTTCTGGAAGGGGGCCGCAGAGTGTATAATGATTTTTTTAACCGGTATTTTATTGTCCCAGACCGCGAATTCAGTAGTATTGGATCAGGTTTCATCATCAGCAAAGATGGGTTGGTTGTTACCAACGAACACGTGGCGTCGGCCAATGCAAAAAAGATTGTGATTTCTCTGCCCGAAGGGTCCCAGTATGAAGCGGAGGTTATTGGCACGGATGAACTGACCGACCTATCGCTTTTGAAAATCAAAGCAGACCGGGAATTCCCATTTATTAAATTCGGTAATTCTGATAATGTACTTGTCGGGGAATGGTCGGTGGCCATCGGCAATCCGTTTGGCTTATTTAAAACAGCACAGCCTTCAGTTACCGTTGGGGTGGTTAGTGCACTGCATCGCGATTTTCGGCCTAATCCCAACAAGCCGCGAGTCTACCTCGATATGATTCAAACCGATGCTGCTATTAACAGTGGTAATTCTGGCGGGCCCCTGGTGAATAGCGAAGGAAGGGTTATTGGTGTAAATACCTTTATCTATACCGGTGGCACCAGCGCCGGATTTGTAGGATTGGGTTTTGCCATTCCGAGCAATCGGGCCAAAAAAATTATAGCCCAGCTGGCAACGTCGGGTGAGGTTAAAAAGAGTTACGATCTGGGTATGGAGACCACGCCCACGACGTACCAACTCATGGCTCAAAATAATCTACCAGCCATTATGGGTCTTTTTGTTACCAGCGTCAACCGCGACGGCCCGGCATTTGAAAGTGGTATTGTACCCGGTGATGTTATTATTAAAATAGGAGGCGAGCGGGTGCAGAGCCAAATGCATGCACAGGCTTTATTCCGTGAATATGAAGCTGGCGAAAAGATGAAGGTTGAACTATTGCGTGATAACAGTCGCTACGAAACCGTGATCAAGTTACGCTCGAAAGTACGGGGCGACTAATTTCCTCCATTTTTCTTTCGTTTTAAAAACTTTTCCACCCGCTGATGATGCCGATCATCTTCCCAGAATCTTGCGAATGGTTCAAGTTCATTTTCAATAGCACGCCACCGCGCTTCAGCCAGTTTTAATGCACCGCTTTTAAGTGATTCGATAAAATCGCGATCGTTGTGGCTGAGATCGTTGGCCCAATCCTGTGTCTCTTTTTTCAATTTTTCCGGAGATGCTACACGATTGATTAGCTTGTGATGTAGCGCCGTATTCGTATTGATAATGGCTGTTTCTGCCAGCCAGCGAAGGGCGGTAGATCGCCCCACGCGTTCAACCAGTCGCGTTAGCCCGCCCCAGCCGGGCGGCAGGCAGAATTTGCTCTGGGTAAAGCCAAACGTAGCTTCAGAAGAAGCGATACGGAAATCAAACGCCAGCATAATTTCGCACCCGCCGCCGTAAGCCGGTCCATTGATGCAGGCGATTGTCCAGCAGGGCAGCATTTCTATGCGTTCTAAAATCGAAGTCATGCGCCGGGCCATCGGTTTCGCTTCTTCAGCGGTTTTAATGGTATGGAACTCTTTCAGGTCGCCTCCGGAAATAAATGCATCACGTCCGCTGCCCTTCAGGATGAAACAACGTGTGCGGTTGTTGGTTTCAATATCAGATAATAGATTTTCCAGGGCATCCATCACCGCAAAGTTGATGGCGTTATGTGCATCAGGCCGGTTGATGGTGGCTTCACAAATAAATTTTTTATGTTCGACTTTTAGAACGCTCACGGTTAGATTACGTTGTGGGTTGAAATTATTAACCAGGGAGGGCAAATTATATGTATCTCGTCAATAAAGAAAAGATAAACCAATCACTTTCTGCCAAAATAGTTGATGCGCGTGTGGCACAGGTGTTCAATTCATTTAAAGATGTGCTGGTGACGTCATCATTTGGTATAACATCGGCGGTATTGCTGCATTTGGTGAGTCGTATCCGCCCGGAATGCCCCGTCTATTTTATTGACACCGGATATCATTTTCAAGAAACATTGGATTATAAAAAAAGGCTTACGCGATTGCTTGGCCTAAATGTTAAAGAATTGCGTCCGGCCCCGGCCCGCCACGTAATGACCTACAATAAACAGTTGTGGAGCCAGGATCCGGATCGGTGCTGCCATATCAACAAAATTGAACCGTTAAAAGAAATCAAAGATCAGTACAACGTATGGATGTCGGGGCTGATAGGATTTCAAAATCGATATCGCAATACGTTGCAAATTGTTGATGACAAACAGGAGATGTTAAAATTTTATCCGCTTATTGACTGGAACAGCGCCTTGGTTGAGGAGTATATTGAAGGCCACGGCTTGCCGCAACACCCGTTAAAAGAACAGGGATTTCACTCGGTAGGGTGTACGCATTGTACCGTGCCGGGTATGGGCCGCAGTGGTCGCTGGAATGATCAATCCAAAACCGAGTGCGGACTGCATGATTAGCACCGCATTTCCGTCAGCTAAATGTCTTCGATCTCGTAGCTGATTTCCTTATTTTGCGTTTCCTGGATCAGCCACTGCTGATACGCTTCGTTTCCTTCTTGTTCGGAAAGCTGCAGAGAAATAACGCAGGGACAATCGTAGCTATGTAGCTGCTTTACGCGCTGGGTAAGATCTTTAACAATGTGATACGGTGTTTTGGCGATCAAAATACATTCTTGCCCTTCTTTTATTTCACCTTTCCAGCGATATATCGCTTCCATTCCGTCAATAATATTAACGCAGGCGGTGAGTTTTTCTTCCACCAGTGCTTTACCGATTTTCCGGGCTTCTTCTTTGTCTTTTGTGGTGATATAAACCAGCCGTAAATTATTAAACATGGAATTCGAAGAATTTGTGTTGATTGATTAATTCACTTAAAGGTATGAAAAGATTGTTTGACTCTCACAGAAATGTATCACCATAAAATTGCGTTTTCTTTTGTTGAATAACGAATAAAAAAAGCGTATTTTTCGTGGCTTTGAAAAACTCATTTCAAAGGGTTTGAAATTTTGCGAGAGTGGCGGAATTGGTAGACGCGCTAGATTTAGGATCTAGTGCCTTCAAAGGCGTGTGGGTTCGAGTCCCTCCTCTCGTACATTACAATCATAATAATACAAAGCAGTTCTAATCTTAAAAGTTTCCCTGGAGTAATTTCGTGGATATATCCATACAAGACATTAATTCCGTTGATAAAGAGATCATTATAACAGCACAGCGCGAAGATCTGGAGCCTAAATTCCAAGAGGCTTACAAAAAATATAAGAAGCAGATTCACATGCCGGGTTTTCGGCCGGGCAAAGTGCCGATCAATATTGTTCGCAAGCGTTTTGGTGATGAAATTGAGCAGGAAGAAGTAAGCAAATATGTGCAGGAGGTATTTGAGAAAGAAGTAGTGCCCGAATACGAGCCGGTCGGCGAACCGCAGATGCTGGATTTAGTGTGGGAAGATGATCAGCTGGAAGCCAAATTTAAAGTGGGTATGCGCCCCGAATTTGAACTGGTTGATCTTGAAAAAATCGAAGCTGATCAACTGGTCCACGATGTGAGCGACAAGGAAGTTGAAGAGGAATTGGAACGCGTGCTGGAGCAGCAGGGCAACTGGGAAGTGGTTGATGAAGAAATCAACGAGTCGAGCCGGGTTACGGTTGATGCGATACCGGTTGGGGAAGATGGAGAACCAGACCAAGAGAATAAAGCTGAGGAAGTTATCAACCTTAATGATGACGAGTCAGAGCAGTTTCGGGACGATCTGATAGGCCATAAGACGGGTGATGAGGTAGATGTGGAGATTGGCCATGATGATCATACTCACGATTTTAAATTGGTTGTCAAGCAGGTAGAAAAACCGCATCCGGCGAAGCTTACCGATGAGTTTGCCAAAAAGCAGAGCGATGGCGAAGCCAAGAATGTGGACGAATACAAGAGCTTGCTCAAAAGCCGTATTCAGAATTACTACGATCAGTCAGCCGGCGATTTGTTTAAGAACGAAGTAGTCGATTCTCTTGTTGATGCTCATAACTTTGAAATTCCGGAAGTATTCATGGAGCAGGTACTCAATCAATATGTGCAACGGGTTCAGCAGCAGTCCGGCGGAGAGTTGCCCGAGAGTTTTGATATGGAAGAATTTAAGGAGAACATGAGCGAGCGAGCCGAGCACGATGCCCGCTGGTTTTTCATCAATGAAAAATTGCAGGAAAAATTTGACGATATCGAAATAAAGCCCGATGATATAGATGCACATCTTACGGCACAGGCTGCACAGTACGGGGTAACGGTCGATCAAATGCGAAATATGTTCGCCCAAAACCCGCAGCAGCTCGAGAATCTGCGTAATAGCATCCGTGAAGATAAAGTATTTGACCGGCTGAAAGATGTGGTGAAAATTAACGAGATTGACAAAGAAACGTATCAAAAAAAGCACGACGACAAAATTAGCAAGTAAACGCAATAAATTTATCTAACGCTGTACTATGCCAAAGCAACCAATATTTGAAATGCCTGAAATAAGTGATTCTGAATTTACCCAGATTGAAAACAACAATCTGGTGCCTATGGTCGTGGAAAAATCGAGTCGCGGGGAACGGGCGTACGATATTTATTCTCGGCTTCTTAAAGATCGCATTGTATTTTTGGGAACCCCCATTAATGATACGGTTGCCAGCTCGGTAGTGGCGCAGTTGTTGTATTTGGCCTCGGAAGATTCCGAAAAAGATATTAATTTGTATATTAATAGTCCGGGTGGCGTTGTATCGGCCGGTTTGGCTATTTATGATACCATGCAGTATGTTAAGCCTGAAGTGGCTACTACCTGTGTTGGTATGGCGGCATCGATGGGGGCTGTATTATTAACCGGCGGTGCGGAAGGCAAACGCAATTTGCTTCCCAATTCCCGGGTTATGATTCATCAGCCGCTGGGTGGCGTAAAAGGACAGGCCAGCGACATTGAAATTGAAGCGCAGGAAATACTGCGTATTAAAAACCTGCTTTGTGAAATTATTGCTGATCACAGTGATAAAGATAAAGATCAGGTTATGAATGATTTTGACCGTAATAAATGGATGGATGCCAAAGAGGCCAAAGAATACGGTTTGGTTGATAATATCATGAAGAAGCGATCCAAGTAAATTCAACAGGTGAAGGAGGTCCAATATGAGCGAAAAGGAAAATAATAAATCAATACATTGCTCTTTTTGTGGCCGATCCAGCCAGGAGGTAAACAGCATGGTGGCCGGCCCGGATGATGTATATATCTGCGACCGCTGTGTGGCCGATGCATCGGGTATCGTACAGGGAGAGCTTGCCTCTATGTCCAAGAAGCGGGAAAAGAACTACAAGCCGCTGTTAAAACCGGCAGAAATTAAAGGGCGTTTGGATGATTACGTAATCGGGCAGGAAGGAGCCAAAAAAACACTCTCAGTTGCCGTTTACAATCACTACAAGCGCATCAGCAGTGAAATGCAGGACAAGCTGGATGATACGCAGATTGAGAAGAGCAATATTATGCTGCTCGGGCCCACCGGCTGCGGTAAAACATTGCTGGCTAAAACGCTTGCTAAAATAATTGATGTCCCTTTTACTATTGCCGATGCCACGGTGTTGACTGAAGCCGGCTATGTGGGTGAAGATGTTGAAAGTATCCTCTCCAGTTTGCTGCAATCAGCTGATTATGATGTGGATCAAGCCCGGCGCGGTATTGTTTACATCGATGAAGTTGATAAGGTTGCGCGTAAGAGTGATAACCCGTCGATCACCCGTGATGTATCTGGTGAAGGCGTTCAGCAGGCGCTGCTCAAGATTTTAGAAGGAACAGTAGCGAATATTCCACCGAAAGGAGGACGAAAGCATCCCGAGCAAAATTTTGTTCAGGTTGATACGTCAGAAATTCTCTTCATCTGTGGTGGAGCATTCAGCGGACTTGAAGAGATCATTGCCCGCCGCTTGTCGGTGAGCTCCATGGGTTTTCACAGCGATGACCAGGTAAAATTTGACAAAGAAGATCCCGATATTTTCACCAGGGTTGAGCCCGAAGACCTCCAGCAATACGGACTTATTCCCGAACTGATTGGCCGGTTGCCGGTTATTTCAGGACTGCACCAGCTTTCTAAAAGCGCAATGATCGATATTTTAGAACAGCCCAAGAATTCGCTTACCAAACAGTACAAAAAACTGTTTAAGATGGAAGGTGTTGAACTTATGTTCGAGGAAGAAGCGCTCGAAGCAATCGTGGAAAAAGCGTTGAAGCGTAAAACGGGTGCCCGCGGGCTCCGGTCCATCATGGAAGACGCTATGCTTGATATTATGTTTACTATTCCCTCCATGAAAAATATTGAGCGCTGTACGATCACCCGGGAAACGGTGTACGACAATGCGCCGCCGGTATATGAAAAACGAAAGGCCTCGGCTTAGCAGCGAATCAAACAATTAAATCCAGAAAGGCATCATCAATCCGATGATGCCTTTTTTATTTATAGCATGCATTATTGAATAATTTTATGGATTTTGGATTCAGTTTGATTCTAAAATATCAACGATTCATCGCACATGAAGTTTAGCCTTACATCTAATCGCATCAATATTGCTTTGCTGATATTGCTGTTGCTGCTGGGGATTGGTTCTGTTATGTATAATCAATATTTGGTGGAGCGTATTTTAGACAAGGAACGGTCGAGTGTGGAGCTGTGGGCGAAGGCTATTGAATATACCGGAAATCCTGCCAGTGAAGAAGCCAGCAGAAAACTGCTTGCAGCAATTTCTCAGTTAAGGCAGAATGCAACTGTACCTGATAGCGTGATTGCTTTGATTGAGTCGGCTGAGGCCGATCGTTCATCTGATAATTTTATGGTTGAAGAGATCATTTTGCAGGACCAGTTTAAAATTCCGCGCATCATCGTTGATCAGAATGGAGAGATTCTCAGCGCAAACTATGTTTCGGGTGAACCCGACAAAGAGCTTGTAGAAGAGTTTGGAGCCATCAACCCGCCTATTGAGATTCAATTGGGCCCCGAAAACGATGGGCCGAAGCAGTATGTTTATTACGGTGAAAGCCCTACTGTGCAGTATCTCCGGTATTTCCCTTACATACAGTTGAGCCTGCTTGCGCTTTTACTGGGTGTGGCTTTTCTGAGCTATCGTACCATCAATAAATCGGAGCAGTCGAATATTCTGGTAGGGATGACCAAGGAGGCTGCACATCAGCTTGGAACACCACTTTCAAGTTTGTATGGGTGGATTGAGCTGCTCCGCGAAGAGCGCAAAGACGATGCTTTTGTACAGCGGGTAACGGGTGAACTGGAGAACGATGTAACCCGCTTGCGTGGTGTGGCCGAGCGGTTCAACAAGATAGGATCAGAGCCGGAACTGGAGGAGAAGCCCCTACTACCGCATATCGAAGCAGTGATGAGCTACATGGAACGACGGCTGCCGCAGCGAGGTAAAGAGGTGAAAATTGAGCGGCAGATTGATACAAATGCCAGGGCCCGCATAAATCCCGAGCTGTTTGAATGGGCCCTTGAAAATATTTTAAAAAATTCCATGAATGCCATTAAAACTACGAAAAAAGGAGCCTTTGTTTCGGTGAAACTGCACCGGATCGAAGACGACCTGATTCTCGATATTGAAGATTCCGGGCGGGGTATCGAAAAAAAATATCACGATGAAATTTTTAAACCCGGGTATAGCACTAAAAAAAGGGGATGGGGATTAGGGCTAAGCCTCACAAAGCGAATTATTGAAGACTATCATAACGGCAAAATATTTGTGCTACGCTCGGAAGTAGGAGAAGGAACGACCATCCGTATTGTACTTAAGGCAAAATCGGAAGGCGAAAACAATTAATCGGGCTGATAGCCGCGTTCTTCAGCGTAATCGATAAGTTGCGCCTTAAGCAGGTTACGTCCCCGGTGCAGGCGCGAGCGAATCGTCCCGATCGGCACATCCAGCATGTTGGCAATTTCCTCGTAAGTAAATCCCTCTACATCGCAGAGTAATACTACGGTGCGGAAATCTTCCGGCAGTTCTTCAAGGGCATTGGAGATATCATCATCGATAAGCTCGCGGAACATGCGATCTTCCAGGTCGGAGGTATCGGTGCGATCAGCCCGGATTGTTTCGTAGAAGGAAGAGACTTCATCATAATCAACCTGACTGGGTTGTTTCGATTTCTTGCGGTAGTTGTTGATGTATGAATTCTTAAGAATGCGGAACAGCCAGGCTTTGGCATTTGTGCCTTTCTCGTAACTACTGAAAAACCGATAGGCTTTAACAATCGTATCCTGTACTAAATCTTCGGCGTCGTTGGGATCGGAAGTAAGCCGAAGGGCAAAATTATACATAGCATCGAGGTGGGGAATAATTTCCTCTTGAAAATCTTCTTGCTTTTGAACTTCCTGTGTTGTCAGTTCAGCCATCCCAATAAATAATAATAAATTAGTGGCGTTATCCTGTGCCTGCTCTGTTTAATACTACAAAACTATTATATCAAAAATGTTACGAAAAGGTTAATAGATTATATTGATACATCCGTTCAGTAATTTCTTACGGAAATATCAAGTACGGGTTCCCATATAAAGGAATTATGAATTGAAAAAGCACTACACCTAACCGTATACCACAACCATGATATCATAAATGGCGTGTGTCCAGGCTGCCATGCCGAATCCGCGCCAGATATAGATGGCATTGAGCGCAAGCCCAAAGAGGAAGCGAAAAAGAAATGATCCGAGCGCAAAAGGATCGCCGAATGCACCGATATAGTGAACCCAGCTAAAGATGAGCGCCGCGATAACCATGGCTGTTGCATAAGCCAGCCATTGGGCTGAAATAAAATATTTGAAGACAAAAAGAAGTCCGGATACTAAAATCACCCGGAAGAAAAGCTCTTCATAAAGGCCGGCGCCCAGCGAAAGTGCAACTTTCTGAAGTGTAGATAATGATTCAATTGTTGTAGGCTGCATGATCTGTAAAAGCGCCGTGATAAATGCGCTGAGAAGCAGCGCAAGTAAAAAAGCATACAGGCCTGCTTCAATCAACATAATAGAAAAATAACGCGGTTTGAGCTTGGAGAGCCGCTCGCGTTCGCGGTATAGAATAACAATCCCGATAAGCGCAACAATTATCAGGGTGATGGACAGGATGTTATTACTAAAATGGGCAAAAAGCGTTTTGATCCAGACATCAACCGAAATACGAACGGCCTGATCGGAATCGGGTTGTGAGATAAAGATGAGCACTTCGTACAGCAGTAACAACGGCAAGCTTATAAGATAGCTGTACAACAGGCTGTTGGTATCCCGAAAATATTGCGCCACCCAATTGCGAAGATCACTCATTATTTCTGTACATGGTTACCGCAGCATTGCTGCCGGAAAGCCCAAGAGCCTTCCATGCGGCCGCGGAAAGTTTAAGTCCGTCGCCGGAAATGCGATCATTGACTCGTACGAAAACGCCCCGCTTGTTCCTATCGTTTTGAATGAAAATAACAGAGCCCATGGCGATATTGGAATGACCGGCCGTTAAAGCATTTGGATTGTACAGCTCACCGCTTGTAGTGGGATCATTTTTCATGTTCTGGTATTTCGAGACGGCCGTGGTGCCCAGGGTGCTCAATCCACTTTCAGTTGTATAAGGATTCGAAAATGTGCGGGTGGGCGGGGCAAGGATGTTCACTTTATCGCCCCGCTGAAATGTAGTTGCACTGAGGCCGGGATTAAGTGCCTTAAATTCAGCTTCCTCCATTTGAAAGGTCTTGAGTAACTCAGCCCGCGACTGCGACTTTTTCACCTCATACCGAATAAACTTGCCCTGTGCAGAAGATGATACGCCGGTTTTTGCGAGCGAAGGCGGTCGATCGGTGGCCTGCACCGCCAGCCGCTGCCCAACCTGAATATTGTTAGATGAGAGGTTGTTAATTTGTTTAAGTTGCTCCACGTTCATGTTGTGCATCTGGGCGATGCGGAACAGGCTGTCGCCCGATTTAACGGTATAGTAGCTACCGGACGATTGCTCTTGGCTATCCGGCGAAGGTTGCTCCGACTTTTCGGGGTAGATATTCAGTATGGTTCCGATGGCCAACGACTCACCCTTCAGGTTGTTCCATTTTTTAATTTCATCAATAGTGACGCCATATTTTCTCGAAATAGAAAACAGAGTTTCTTTGGGATCAACCGTATGCGTGATGCCGGAAGCATTGGTGCTTTTCTGCTTTCTGATTACAAGTTGCTGGCCTACCGAAAGCTGACTCGTATTCAAATTATTCCAATCTTTAATTTGCTGAACAGACACTTCATACTTTTCGGCAATGCCAAACAGGGTTTCTCCGGCTTTTACCTGATGGGTTGAGGTATTCTGTGCTAAACACAAGGAAACGCTGCACAATAGCAGTAAGAGAAAAGTTGAAAATTTAAAAAAGATACTTCGTATCATACTTATTGATTTTCAATTAATAGTGTGCAAAATGTTTTCTGTTCTTGTTCAAAGAAAATGAACCAAAAGAAAGGGCACTTTTCCAGAGGTGTTTTATGAAGGTTTAAAAACCTTCATAAACCGCCATGAAAAACGAATCGCTATTCAAGAACTGCCCCTTTGGTGGCTTTTCATGACTACACTGATGAAAAAGAAGGGAAAATACCCAATTGATTAAAGTGATATATTTTACTTCAGTTATTCAACGTAGAATGCTATTAATTTTCAATTTCAATATTCACTTCTGCAAGTGCTTCTTCTAATTCTTTTAATGTACGCTGCTCTTTTTGTTTCGCTGCAACGTCAATACCTTCGGTATACACTTTTTTTGCATCATCAAGCTGTTCCAATCGCTCATAGAGTTTGCCGAGGTGATAGTAAACACCCACATAATCAGGGTCATTATTGTACACATCTTCAAACAAGATTTTTGCCCGCTGCAGGTTATCCTGTTTTAGAAACTCCAGCGCAAGCGCAAACTTCGAAAACGAGTCGTCGGGATTCGCTTTAATATTTTGCGCCAGTTGTTTGATTTTATTGTTGGTTGCAGGCATAACGGTTTAAAAGGTAAACGCGAAAAGGAGTGGTTCTATTTTTTAATGACAAAATTAAAAATACAGAAATTTGATGAAGGGAGAAATGATTTAAAATGTGGAGTGATTAAAATGTTCTGAAGGAACACAACTCCCTACAGCTAAAAACACGAATCGGGATAAGCAGGATAAACGGATACTTAAGATGGGCATGTTGAAAAAACCTGATAAATCCTTTAATCCCGATGGATCAAGGTTCAAATTGTTTTTCTACTCCTCAAAGTTATAACTATACACTCCTTTATTGGTGGCAAAATAGAGCACTTCCCGGCCCTTGGCCATTACCGACACCATGTCGTTGACCCGGATCCCGTCGGGTGCGCCCGGTACGGTTACCTGCTGCCAGGTATCGCCGAAGTCGTTACTTTGCACAAAAAACAGGCTACCCACTGTATTCTGCCCGCTGGCATAGATCTGTACAGGTTTATCAGGACTCATGGCAAACGTTTCAATAGAAGCCTTTGTATAAACAGAATCCCACGATGCTCCTTCATCTGTTGAACGAAATACTCCAACACTTAACCCTAATAATAGCTGAGAAGATTGGTCGGGATTAACGATAATATCATTGGTTTCAGCTTCAAAAACGAGATTATCGATAATCTGTAAATTACTACTTAAATTTTTCCATGTTTTTCCACCATCCTCAGATTTAACTAAATGAGGTTGGAAAATAGTATTACTTCCTCCGGCCCAGATATTTTCAGGATTATTTAATTCAATTTTAACAAATGTACTGGTACCCAAATTGGGATTTACCCAAGAGAGTAAAACACTTTTCCAGCTTTTCCCTTTATTTATACTCCGGCCTACATTTGTAATAGGTGGTGAGCGAGCAAAAATAGTTGAGGCATTTTCTTTATTTATATCCAAAGTATTAGGTACAAAGTTTCGTTTTCCGCCATATCCATTTTGGAAATGGAACCATCCTTGTCCACCATCAGTCGTCTTGGCAATGGTGTTTTTTTCAGGATTCTCGTAGGCTGCGGAAGCCAGCAGCTCGTTACCGGTAAAGACTAAAAAGGTGCGAATAGTGGCATTGCCCAGCCCCAGTGATTCCCATTCGGTTATAGAAGGATCTATGGGTTTGCGAAACAGCCCGCCTTTTGTGCCCGCGTAAAGCTGCCCGCCGTGGAGGCGAAGCTCGAAGGTAGGATTCTGGTTAAAGGTGCCTTGGACATCGTCAATTTCATCGATATCCGCCCTTGTGCCACAGCTGACACATAAAGACAAAAACAACAAAAAAAATAAATTATTAAAGAATTTATATTTAACAGACTCCATAATTAAAAATAATTTATAAATTTTGTACCAAATTTAACGCTGGTGGTTCTTAATAATTAGAGAGTCTTATTTGTTCCCAAGGCTGAAATTGGATATTACATTATCGCTCAGGATTTCAATAGTAAAGCAGCTAAAATAGTAATAACTATACATAGCCCCGGTATTTATGTCGGGGCTTTTCTTTTAACTATTTTTTATACCGCTCCTCAATTTCCGAAATAGAGTCACCACCGTATTTTGCCAAAAACGCGTTGGCCAGCACCGGCGCGATCACACTTTCCATCACTACTACGGCTCGCGGCAGCGCGCACACGTCCGAGCGTTCGTAGCGGGTATCAGTTTCTTCTTTTGATTCAATGTCGACGGTTTTGATGGGTGTCAGCATCGTGGGAATGGGCTTCATTACCCCGCGGATGATGAGCGGCATGCCGGTGGTGATGCCGCCTTCGAACCCGCCGAGGCGGTTGGTGCGGCGCTTATACTGGTCATTTTCATAGGTGATTTCATCATGTACGACTTGCCCGTGACGACGGCCGGTTTCAAAACCGAGGCCGATCTCCACGCCTTTCATTGCCTGTGTGCCCATGATGGCCTGCGCGAGCTGGCCTTCCAGCTTTCGATCCCAGTGGACAAAGCTGCCGAGCCCGGCCGGCAGACCGGTAACGACAACTTCCCAGTGACCGCCGAGCGAACTTCCTTCTTTGCGACGTACAATAATTTCATCCCGCATTTTCTGGGTGAGGTCTCCATCGAGGCAGCGCACTGGTGATTCATCCGCCGCCCGAAAAATTGTTTCAGCGCCCTGCTCCATAAGCGGGTCAACTTTTTGGCGCACATCATCCCACGGTTTTTCGTATCCGTTACTGCCGATACGCGTTACATGTCCGCCGATTTCGATGCCAAAATGCTTTAAGAATAAACGTGCAATGCTGCAGCAGGCCACCCGCATGGCGGTTTCGCGTGCGCTGGATCGTTCTATAACAGGACGAATATCATCATAGCGGTATTTTTGCAATCCAACCAGATCGGCATGGCCGGGCCGGGGCACGGTAATGGGATCGACGTCTTCACCATCACCTTCTTTCGCCATCACTTTAGGCCAGTTGGCGTCATCTTTTTTATAGGCACGGTTGGGCATCTGCATGGCAATAGGTGCGCCGGTGGTAAGGCCAAATCGCAGTCCGGACGATATTTCAGCGCGGTCTTTTTCGAATGCCATGCGCCCGCCGCGGCCGTATCCTTTCTGGCGGCGCGCAAGGTGCAGGGCTATATTGTCTTCAGAAAGGGGAAGACCCGCCGGAATGCCTTCAATAATTCCGGTTAGCTGTGGGCCGTGCGATTCACCAGCGGTTAAGTAACGGATCATAGTTAAGTTTAATCAGTAGTTTTTAAATTGAATTGGCTGCTTTGCAGCACGTCAGAAAATTTATGTTTGGACACCCGGTCCGATAGGTCGCGCTCATCACTACAGCCTTCTGTTCGCAGCTGTTCGATACGTTCCACATCGCCCAGAACAATAAGAGAATCGCCGACGTTGATGGCGTCATTACTTCCCGGGTTGAATAAGATACCGCCGTTGCCCTCGGGAATGATGGCAATGATAACCACAAAATATTTTTGGCGGATATTGGCCTCGGCCAGTGTTTTGCCGGCAAGATCCGCTCCTTCAAAGACTTTGACTTCATCAAATACGTGATCTTGTTCCCCGCCGGTGATGCGGTCAATAAACTGGTCGACATGTGGGCGGAGAATCACATTCGCCATCCGGTCGGCGCCGATTTCATAGGGAGAGATCACTTTATCAGCGCCGGCGCGGTAGATCTTACGGGTGTTGGGGCGCTCGTTGGTACGTACCAGAATAAAGATATCGGAGTTAAGTTCACGTGCAATAAGGGTAACAAATACATTGTCCTGATCTTTGGAAAGGGCGCAAATTAATCCCCGTGCGCGCTCCACGCCCGCCTGTTTCAGTATCTGTTCTTCCTGGGCATCACCCTCAACATACAGAATGCGATCTCCCCGAACACGGTCGATACTCGACTCCCTGTTTTCAACCACCACGAGGGGAATTTCGGCCTCTTTGAGCACCTCGGCAATACGGTGCCCGATGCGGCCGTACCCGCAGACGATATAGTGATTTTCCATCTTTTCGAGTTGTTTTTTCATAGCACGTTTTCTAAATAATTCACTTTCAAAAAGCAGCTGTGTAGTTTGTGAGGCAATATATGAAATCACCCCGATTCCCATTACAAATATAATCATCGTTAGAATACGTCCCGAATTCGACAAATTCGTAAGCTCAGAAAAGCCAATAGTGGTGATGGTGATGAAGGTCATGTAGAACCCATCAAAAAAGCTCATATCTTCAATTAAATGATAGCCGACGGATCCTACAATGAATATTGCCACCATTAGTATGGTAGCAATTCCAATCCTGATGAGGATTCGGCTTTCGATAATATCGCTGTAAAATCTGCGCAAAAAGGTTACTTTAATTCTTTTGTTGAAATCAACTATAATATAGTTTAAAAAAAATAGCGCACGAAATGACAACCTGCCCGAAATTTAATACTTTCATAAAGCCGTAACCGATAATATATTTACGTTCATGAACGCACTTGAGAAGCTTGGCGATTACGCCCTCTTACTTTATAAAGCCCTGCGCTCTTCCTATGATATCAAGATATATAAGAATAATCTTGCAAACGAGCTGATAAAAATAGGCTACGAATCTTTACCTATCGTATTGCTGACGGGTGTTTTTACCGGGGCAGTGATGACGCTGCAGACCTCTTATCAACTGGAGATCGCTTATGTACCCCGGTCGATTATAGGGGCCATTGTATCCGAATCACTCCTTATTGAGCTTGCAGCGGTAATTACCAGCTTGGTATTAGCCGGGAAAGTAGGTGCGCGTATCGCCACTGAGCTTGGAACGATGAAAGTGAGTGAACAGGTCGATGCCCTCGAATCCATGGGGTTCAATTCTGTGGCTTTCCTGGTAGTTCCGCGTGTACTGGCCGGCCTTATTATGTTTCCTGTACTTTATATTATTGCATCGGTTGCGGGGATTGCCGGCGGATTGACAGCCGGCGTTGTATCAGGTGCGCTGCCCGCATCGGAATTTATGCTGGGTGCACGAGAATTCTTTTTTCCGTGGGATGTCTTGTTTGGTTTGCTTAAAGCATTTGTCTTCGGTTTTGTAATAACATCCGTATCTTGCTATAAAGGATATAATGCAAGTGGAGGCGCTGAAGGCGTGGGAACAAGCACAACCCAGGCTACGGTTTTAAGCTGTATTTACGTACTACTGGCCGATTTTGTCCTGGCGGCTGTTATTCTTTAGTAAAAAATTATGATAGAAGTTCGGAATCTGAAGAAAAGTTTTGGTGATACCCTCGTATGGGAAAATGTAAGTTTTTCCATTGAAGAAGGAGAGACAATCGCTATTATCGGGCGGTCCGGGTGCGGAAAATCCGTATTGGTGAAACATTTAAATGCGCTGATATATCCCGATGAAGGCAACGTATTTATTGAAGGACAAAATATTTTTGAGTTAGAATATGTTGCCTTACGCAAAATGCGCCAGCGGTTTGGTGTGCTTTTCCAGGGTTCGGCGTTGTTTGATTCTATTAATACGTTCGAAAATGTAGCCTTCCCTTTGCGTTACTTTACCGATAAATCGGAGGAAGAAATAGAATCTATTGTGATGGAAGCCCTTGAAATGGTAAATTTAGCCGATACAGCCGAAAAAAATACCGCAGAACTCTCCGGCGGTATGCGCCGGCGTGTGGCACTGGCGCGGGCTACGGTACTGCGTCCCGATTTTTTGATCTATGACGAACCAACATCCGGGCTCGATCCGCAGACCTCGGATGAAATTAATAGTTTAATCAAGAGTTTTGCACAAAACCTAAATATTACCTCTATTATGGTAACCCATGACATTCACAGCGTATTGGAAGTTGCTGAAACCGTCGTGTTTTTGGAGGGGCAGGAATTGTGTTGGAAAGGTACTGTAGAAGAGATGAGAGCAAGTGATAATCAACGGTTGCTCGATTTTATTACTGCAAGCGAATATAAAATTAAAAATTGATTAAGGAGTATAGTTTTGGCAAATATAAGTAATGAAACAAAAATAACGATTACGATTATTGCGGCTCTTGTGGTTGCTTTCTTCGGATATCGATTTATGAAAGACTTGCCGTTGTTTCGTCAATCGCAGGTAATCTATACCTATTTTCCACAGGTAAATGGCCTCAATACCGGCAGCTATATTTATATCAATGGGGTGAAGGTGGGGTCGATTAAAAAAATGGAATTGGTGGGTAAAGACAGTGTCGAAGTAACGCTCGGATTCAACCTGGGTACTGAAATAAAAAGAGGTTCTATTGCATATTTGGAATCTTCAGGATTATTGGGTGATAAAGCCATAAACATTCAACAGGGAAACAGTGAAGAGAAAGTGCCGGACGGCGGTACTATAAAAGGCGTATACAGCGGGGGAATGCTCGAGGCTTTTAAAGAAAGCGGCGCACAGCTAACCAATGATGCATCGGAATCGTTTAACAAACTAAATCGCACCTTGACCCAACTGCAAGGTGTTATCGACCAGGATAATCAACAAAAGATCGATAGTATGTTGGGCAGCCTGGAGCAGGCAACAGCAGAGCTTTCATTGCTAATGCGTCGCAAACGAGCGGAACTGGAAAGCAGTATTACCCATGCAAACCGGTTTTTTGGAAACCTTGATACTGTTACTACCGAAAACCGGGCACGCATCGACAGTGCGCTGGCAGGGCTGGAACGATCTGTTGATAATTTTGAACAGGTTTCATCAGAACTTGAAACAACCAACAAACGGTTGAACTCTATTTTAGTAAAATTGGATAACGGGCAGGGTAGTTTAGGTAAGATGATTAATGATCCATCATTATACAATAATATGGACAGCCTTTCTGTTGAACTAAATACACTAATAAGAAATATCAATAATGATCCCGCTCGTTATTTGAAGGGATTGAAGCTAATCGACATATTTTAGCATTTTATTGACATTTTAGATTTTCAGGCAAAAGCACAAATTGCTCTTAGTACAGGCTTGTTGTATATTTCAGGTTTGTAAACAGAGTCGTAAAAGCACAAATTTTCATTTTAACTAAGATTTAAGAAGGTAGAGGTTTTTTCATGGGCGTAATGGACAAAATGAGAAGAAGTACCGGAGTGATTCTATGGGTACTTATTTTTTCATTCGGAATACTTTGGATGTTGCAGGATACGCAGGTATTTAGTGCAATGGGTGCTGGCCCGCGGTCGCTTGGAAGTGTGAATGGGGAGCCTATTTCCAACGAAGAATACCAGAGCCGAATAAGTTATTATTCTAATCAGTACTCACAGCAAACCGGTAATTCGGCCAATGCCGAGCAGCGGGCTTACTACGAAGAGCAAGCCTGGAATGAATTGGTTACCAGTAAATTGCTGCAGCAGAAGATGGATAATCTCGGTATTACGGTAACCGATCAGGAAGTGGTAAATATGATTACCGGCGAAAATCCCGATCCGTTTATACGTCAGCAGTTTGCCAGGGAAGACGGCACGATAGATCGTGTTGCTCTAAATGCAGCTATTGAATCGGAAGAAAACAGCCAGGTTTGGATTGCCATTGAGCAGCAGCTGCGCCAGAAGCGCCGCCAGCAAAAAATGAGTAACTATGTGCAGTCGGCCATGCAGGTAAGCCAGTATGAAGTAGAACAACAGTATATTCGCAATAATACCACAGCCGATATACGTTATGTCCGTTTCCCGTATGCCGATGTACCGGACAGTGAAGTGGAAGTAACGAATGCCGATTTACGGGATTATTATAATGAACATCAAGATAAGTTCAGGCAAAAAGAGTCCTATCGTTTCAAATATGTGACGTTCGATAAAACGCCAACGAAAGAAGACACGGCACGCACGATTGAAGAGCTTCGAAACCTGCGGACTGATTTTGCAGAAGCCCGGGACGATTCGCTGTTTCTTGTGCGCTATCAATCGACCACGCCTTATAATCCTGAGTACGTTAACAAGGATGAAGTTCGGGATCTGTTTCAGCCTGTGTTAAACCTCAAAAAAGGTGAAGTAAGTGAAGTCATCCAGGATGGTGGCGACTTGTACTTGCTTAAAAAGCTTGATGAAAGAGGGAATGAGGTTCAGTTTGTTGTTTTGAGTTTTGCCATTCGGGCCGATCCTATTGCTACCGTGGATGCCCGGGCGGAAGAAGCAGATGACTTTAGTTTTTTCGCCAATCAGGATGGATTTGAAGAAGAAGCCGGACGGCGGGAGCTGGAGATCAAGGAAAGCATGGCGACCAAAGGCAATAACTTTATTGCAGGTTTGGGACAGAGCCGACAAATTTTAGATATGCTCGAAAATAGCAGTGAAGGAACCATCAGCAAACCGATTGAACTTTCCGGACAGTTTGTTGTGCTTAAAGTCAGCAATGTAACACCGGCTGGTGTTCGCCCTTTTGAAGAAGTGCGGTCACAAATTGAGACTGCCGTTCGTAACAACAAGCGCAAGGCACAGGTTGCAGACCGGGTATCCCAGCTGGTTCAAAATAACAGTGAT
>JAFGWN010000013.1 GCA_016937115.1 Balneolaceae bacterium
CGATGTGCCGATAGCAGCCATGAGAAAACCAATGAGTACGATTGGCAGGAGGGCCAGTCTGCAAATAAGACTGAGCCAATTTTGCATTCGATTTCGGATCGTATCTGCTATCATGTTGAGCGGTAGACTGTAAACAATTATTAATAGAATTATTTTTGACTATTTAAAAATAGCCATTTAAAACAGAAAATTATAAAACGGAAATTATTGGTTTTAAGCAGAAGAACGGCTCGGCCCATAACCGGTGTGCAAACTGATTCTAACGTAATAAAAAATGTTATAAAAGACGAGAAACTTAAACCTGAAACAACGAGGCACTGCCTGCCCCGACCCACAGGGTCCGCGTTGACGCTATTATTAAGTGGGTTTAAGGTTGAATTAACAAAAATGTGGCTACTGCACCTGCAGCAATAACACTAGAAAAAAGAGCAACAATAATTTGATCTTTATTTCTTTTCCAAAAGTTTGGAGAATCAATTCTTTTATCCAAAAAGATAATTGATCTTTTCCTCTGTTAAAGATGATAAGTTAAGTACCAATAAGAAGGCTTATGGTAAGAATTGTAAGAGCCAAATTGAGTCCCTCCCCATTTATGTACCAGTTTTTAGGGAGGAGGTCAGGTCTTAAAAAATGAATGCAATGGCCATAATATATTTTATAGTAACGAGGGGCATACGGGGCAGCAAGCGAACCCATTGCCTCTCTCCTGTTTGTGGAAGTGCCGTACGGCCGTTAATTTTCCTGCAACAATAAATCCCAAATAAAAATCATCCGGTTATGCAGATGCTCTCGTCCGACCAGATCATCGATCACATCAGCAATATTATTCATGAAGAAACCCAGCTTCACCGGCGATCAATCGATTTAACGGTCGCAGATATAAAGCGTCCGGCAAAAGTCGGCGCGCTCGATTTCGGCGGAAGTGAGTTTAAGCCGATGGGCACCGAAACGATTGAGGCGGTAAAACAAAACTCCGACGATGACTACGGCTGGTGGAGGTTGCAGGCCGGGATGTATCAGGCAGAATTTAACGAATCGCTTTCGCTCGGCGATGACACCGTAGCGCTGCTTTCGCTTCATGCACACGCATCGGCAGCTGGCATCGTAAGCAGTGCGCGGATCATCAACGATAATGAGCAATCACTCAACCTCAATTTCCAGGTGCCGAAGTGCGGTTGCAACGTCAAGGAAAATGCCCGGTTTGCCACGCTGGTACTGCTTCAACCATGAAGATTGACGAAACTTACTCCGAGACGGGCTTGGCGTCGGGCAGCATCTGGTCTTTATATTGCAGTTCATACAGCTTGCGGTAGATGCCGTCCTCGATGGTGAGCAGTTCGCCGTGCGTGCCCTGCTCCCTGATTTGGCCCTTGTGCATCACCAGGATGTTATCGGCATTTTGAATGGTTGAAAGCCGGTGCGCAATGGCAATGGACGTGCGCCCTTCCATCAGCTTGTCGCACGCGCGGTTCACAATTTCCTCGGTTTCGGAATCCACGCTTGATGTGGCTTCATCAAGGATGAGGATGTCGGGATCGTAAACCATCGCCCGGATAAAACAGATCAACTGCCGCTGGCCCATCGAGAGTGAAGCACCGCGTTCGCTCAGCTCATAATGATAGCCGCCGGGCAGGCGTTCAATAAAATGGTGCGCTTGAATATTGCGGGCGGTCTCTTTCACTTTCTCTTCGGGGATATCGGGATTGCCCAGCGTAATATTATCCATAATACTGCCCGAAAACAGGGCATTATCCTGTAGGACAAGCGCAAAATTCGAACGCAGGTCGTCGATTTTCATTTCCCTGATGTCGATGCCATCCAGCTTGATGCTGCCTTCATTGATATCATAAAAACGCATCAAAAGGTTAATGATGGTCGACTTACCCGCCCCGGTTGCTCCTACGACCGCCAGCGTTCCACCCGATTCTACCTCAAAAGAGACGTCCCGGAGTACCGTTTCTTCTTTATTATAGCCAAAGGTAACATTCTCAAATTTGATGTTGCCCTCAACCTGCTCCGGTTTCTTGGGGTTCTCGGGATCCTGAATGCGGTTTGGCGTATCGAGTACGCCGAAAATCCGCTCGGATGATGCCAGCGCCGACTGCAGGGTGTTGAACTTCTGCGACAAACCCTGAATGGGCCGGAAGAACTGGCGCACATACTGCACAAACGCTAATAAAATACCAAATGTAACCTGCCCCATTAACGCCCGGCCGCCGCCGTACCAAATAACCAGCGCCATTGCCAGGCTTGAAATAACTTCTACGGCCGGCCAGAAAATGGCAAAGTAAAAGATGGTGTCGATGTGTGCCTTTTTGTGTGCATTGTTGATGGACCGAAACCGTTCGTGCTCCTGGTCTTCCCTGTTAAAAAGCTGTACGATAGACATGCCGCTGATGTGCTCCTGCACAAACGAGTTTACCCGGGCGATCTGATCGCGGACATTCAGAAAAGCATCCCGCACCCTCGACCGGAACCAGAACGTGGCATAAAACAGAATAGGCAGAACCGAAATAGCCACGAGGGTCAGCTCCCAGCTCATGCTGAACATAAAGTACAGGATGAAGAAGATCCGGAACATATCACCCATGATGTTAACGACGCCGTCGCTCAAAAGCTCGCTCAGCGCTTCAATATCGTTGGTAGTGCGGGTAATAAGCCGCCCGATCGGGTTCTTGTCAAAGAATTGTACGTGCAGTGATTTTATCTTCTCAAAAACCGTATTGCGCAGATCAAAGAGCGTCCACTGACCAAACCAGCGCGTGAGATAGGTATTAGCTACCAGCACGATGAATTCGCCCACCAGCGCCGCCCCGAGCAGAAAAATAATCCAGAGCAGTCCCTCGAAATCATTATTGGCGATATAATCATCAACCGCAATTTGGGTAAGTTTCGGGCGCACCGTCCCCAGAAATGAGGCTGTAAGGGTTAGCACAAAACCCAGGATTACATAGTTGCGGTACGGTTTTATGAATTTATAAAGCCGCCGAAGCAAACTCGTATCAACGGCTTTATTTTCGTCTGAATTGCTCAAAAAAGAACTGCTGATTTAGAACCGATCGAAGTCGTCAAATGGTGTTCTCGGAGTTATCGGCTTAGGTTGACGTTCGTTATTATCGTTGTTAGAAGAAGATGAGTTCCCGTTATTGCTGCGGCTGCCTGATCGCGAACTGCCCCGGCTTTTACTGTAATTGTCGGTCGACTTCCCCTTCCGCACTTTTTTGCGCTTTCTAAATCGCTTCTTCTTTTTCCCGGAACGGGACTTTTTATTGCTGTTGCCCGAATTCTTTTTGTCCTGGTTAATTTCTTTCAGGTACGCCCGCGGCTCAATAATACCTTTCTCGTGGGCCGGGTCCGTAAATATGGGCCGTAATTCGGTTGCAATCCAAGTTGGAAAGAAGTCGTCGCGTGCTTCTCTCAGCAGCACATATTCATTCGTGTATCGCGCAGAAAAATGCGTAATGACAAGCAGTTTTGTTTTTGCTTCGTTAGCAACACGGGCCGCCACTTTCGCCGTCGAATGACCGGTTTCTTCAGCTTTTTCCGAAAGGCTGTCGGTAAACGTTGCTTCGTGGAACAGGATATTGGTATTCTTGCCGAGCTTTACGGCATTCGGACAATACCGGGTGTCAGTCACATAGGCAAAACTGTCGCCCGGTCGCGGATGCCCGACGATATCCATCGACTTCACAACGGTTCCGTCTTCGAGCTCCACATCTTTGCCTGCTTTCAGATCTTTGTATTGCCAGTCCTCGCTGATTCCCTGGGCTTTGGCTTTTTCTGCATCCACTTTGCCGGGACGATCTTTCTCCTGGAAACGGTACCCGACACAAAACCTGGAATGATTCAACGGACGGGCCTCAACATAAAATTCATCTTCATCGACGACCCGCTCTTCTTCGAATCCCTCTTCCAATTCAACATATTCAATAGGATACTGCAGTTCTACATCGGCAAAATCAAAATTCCATTCAACAAAATCTTGTAATCCTTTAGGACCAATAAGTTTAAGTGTATTCTCGCGACGCTGTAATTGTAACGTGGAAAGGAGCCCGATCAGCCCGGAAAAATGATCCGTATCAAAGTGAGAGATAAAAATACAATCAATTTGTGAGCGTTTCAGCCCGCCCTGCAGCATACGCATTTGGGTATTTTCTCCGCAATCGAACAGGTAAACACTTCCTTCTCTCCAGAGTGCAACAGATGACAGGTGGCGCGTGACGGTGGGGGTTGCAGATGCAACGCCTAATGGGACGATAATCATAATAATCTCATGTTTTTAAGAAGCTTTTGCGTTCAACAAAAACCCCGTGTTTTATTTTATTTTTTTAAATGATGACCTAAGGATTAGATTTCGGCCAACTCTTCTTCTATTAATTGTTTATTGTACATGGTCGAATAACGACCATTTTTATTCAAAAGTTCACGATGTGTTCCCTTTTCTGCAATGATACCGTTTTCTATGTAAAAAATAATATCAGCATCCTTTATCGTAGAAATCCGGTGACTTATCATGATTGTTGTACGCCCTTGAAGTTCATTTCTAAGATGCTGCAGAATAGCTTCTTCTGTTTTAGTATCTACGGCGCTCAACGAATCATCTAAAATAATAATCTGGGGGTCCCGAATAAGTGCACGTGCAATAGCCGTACGCTGTTTTTGTCCCCCGGAAAGAGTGATACCTCTCTCTCCTAATATAGTCTCAAATTTTTTCTCAAATTGCAAAATATTATCACGTACCTGCGCTTTCTCCGCTGCGCGTTCAACATCCTTATCCGAAGCGTCCGTGGTTCCGAACGCAATGTTTTCTCCAATCGTATCTGAGAACAAAAAGGTATCTTGGGGAACAATTCCGATATTCTGGCGAAGCATATCAACAGGAATTTTGCGAATATCGGTACCGTCAATCAATATTTTGCCTTCGGTTGTATCATAGAGCCGCGGCAGCAGGCGTACCAACGATGTCTTTCCGCTGCCGGTTCGGCCGACTATAGCTGCATTTTGTCCTTCTTCGACGGTTAAATTAAGATCCTTCAGGGCGTATTCATCCGTGCCGGGATATTTAAACGCGACATCAACAAATTCGATGCGTCCTTTTATTTCCGAAATGGATTCATCGGTATGAATATTGTCGGCAATATCCTCGTGTTCGGTAAGGATGGAATCGATGCGTTTCCATGAAGCCATCGACTGCTGAAATCGATTTACAGTATATCCGAGTGAGGCCACCGGCCACGTTAAATAGGCTACGTAAACAACAAATTCTACAATATTTCCAACCGTAAGGACCCCTTCTATCACCAGCAAGCCGGCCTTCCATATCACAATGATTATGGACAGACCAATCAGAAAATTAAGTGTGGGATGAAAGAGCGATTCAACAAGATCGAGCCGCAGCTTTTTCTTCCGGTAAGCCCGGCTCTCTTTTTCAAACCGCTGTTGCTCATATTCTTCCCTGTTAAACGCCTTAATCAGCCGGATGCTTGAAAAAGTCTCTTGCGCGCGCCCAGCCAGCGTCGAATACTGCTCCTGGATGATGCGCGAGTAGTCATTAATATATCCGCTCACCCAATACGCAAATGCCGACAGAAACGGCAGCGGCAGCAACGCCCACCACGTCAGTTCCGGGCTTACAATAAACATCATGGTAATGACAAAGCCGGCCCGGCTGATGGTATTAATGGTATACATATAAGCCGGACCGAAATACTCACGTGTTTTGCTTACATCTTCGGTAGCACGCACATATACATCGCCCGATTTACTTTTGTCGTAAAATTTTTGCGGGAGTCGCAGCAGCTTCGAGAATACATCATTCCGTAAATCAAATTCAATCTTCCGCGAGGTAACAATCAACGTTTGCCGGGTGGCAAAAAGCAGCAATCCGTATAGCAAAGCCGTTCCGACCAGTAATAGCGAGTTTTTAGCCAGGATCCATCCGGTTTCGGGATGGGTAAGAATGTTGATGATTCCATCGGGAATATTTGCTGCCGATGATTTGTAGGCCTGAACCTGATCAATGGTTCGGCGGATAAGAATGGGAATCCAAACCAGAAAAAAGTTGGAGCTTATAAGAAACAGCGAACCCAGTACAATGGTCCCCTTGTATTTTTTAAAGTACCTATTAAGTTTTTTGAACGAACCCACAGAGTGACTGTTTTAGCAGCTGAACAAAGCCTTAGTTTTCGGCTTCGGCAGTCGCGTATTTATTGATCCAGTAATCAGCCAGGTGATAACCTGAAAGGTAAGCCGCTTCCGCCGAGTTGCCTTTAAAGTAGTCTCCTATTAACGCAAGCGGGGCCTCTTCCATTTCCAATTCCATAAAATAATCTTCAAGCGGATTTCTGGCCCGGTAGTACTTCCAGTGCCGCAAATAGGTCTTTTTAGGGTGAGCAAGCCAGGGTTCAGCAATATCTGCGGCTTTTTCCAAAAGCAGGTGCGCTACTTCATCTAAATCTTTTTCGGCGTACGTGCGTGCAAATTGTGCGGAAGAGTGAATAACAATATTGGTGGCACTCTGTTTTTCACTCTTTGATGATTCGTTGCCGATCCAGGCCAGGGTGTTGTCGTTGCATTCGATCCCCTTCCATGATGGCGTTTCCTCTTTGTATGAAGCCATTAATGCAAAACGCGGCTGGTATTGAATCTCATCAATAACCCGGATGATGCGTCGTGCCGGCGTTTCGTCCTGGGCCGTCTGTAAAATGCCGTACGCTTCCGTTGCCGGGGTAGCAAGAATTACGGCATCACATTCAAATACGGTAATGTCGGTGAGGTTAATCATCCATGCGCGTTTTCTTGATCGGTCGGCGCCAATGTGGGTCAACCCTCCGGCTTTCTCCTCTGATTTTATATCTATCCAGCGCTTTAGATTTTCAGCTACCCTGTTTAATCCGTCCTTGCCGGCATAGTATGCGGCTTTCGGACGATTGGGATTGATAGAATGCAGTTGAGATCCATCATACAACGGAAAAGAATCAGCCCATTGGTATAAAAGATCTTTGCTTTGCAGCTCATCAATAAACGATTGAAACTTCCGGTTTTGGGCTGTTAGAAATGGCACGCCATAATCAAAAAAGTCATCATCAATACGATGGGTAGCAAGGCGCCCGCCCAGTTCACGGCTTTTTTCGATAAGCGTTACATCATGCCCGGCCCGGGCCAGTTTTTCTCCTGCTATTAATCCTGAAAGGCTTGCCCCAATAATTCCAATAACCATTGCTTTGTATAAATTGTATTTAAAGTATTACGTCAAAAAATCTTTATGCTGCTCATGAG
>JAFGWN010000136.1 GCA_016937115.1 Balneolaceae bacterium
GAGGTATCGAATGGACGCATAATGATTAAAATGAGTGAGTAAATAGTTTTGAAACCATAATCTATTCAAAAAAATCTACGATCTTAAGGGAAATTTTAAGCGATTGCTTTTGCTTGATTCAGTTTTTTCTCCTGACCTATTAATGTTTGCCTTTTCTCGTCTCAACAACTAAAATGTGGAAAAATAAACCTCGAAAGATATAGTTTATGGATTTTGAAAAGCTTCAGGACAAGATCGATCATGCACGCAGTTTAAGCCATTCTCATCTCCCCGAAATTTCTGTTGCTGATTTTCCGGAGCTCATTAAAGCTTACCGGGATAGTGAGGCACCTTACCTAACGTATATAAATGAAGATGATAATCGCACTGACCTTTCGTACCGGGAATTTTGCGATAAAGTTTTCGGTGTGGCCCGATTTTTACAGCAGCGTGGCCTGCGGCATGGCGATCGCGTTGCCACAATTTCGCATAATCACTGGCATACAGTTGTGCAGTATTTTGCAGCGTGGTTGTTAGGACTGGTAGTAGTCCCCATCAATCTGGGTGAAGATGATGAGCGTATCGCTTACATATTGGAAAACGGTGATGTAGAGCTGGCGTTTATTCGTGTTGATTACCAAGAGCGATTAAGCAGAATTTTTGAAGATTATGATGCGCTGAAAAATATTGAAACGGTGTTTTGTGAAGACAGCATTCAAAACTACTGGAAAAAAGACGGTGATCTGACACTTGAAGATGAAACTTTAGCAGAAGCCGAAGCCCTGGTGGTTTTTACTTCGGGAACAACCGGCGCGCCCAAAGGAGTAGTATTGAGCCAGCGCAATTTGCTTGAAGATGCTCGTTCCATCAAACAGTGGCATAAAATTGAACAACAGACGCGCATGATGTGTGTGCTGCCCATTCATCATGTGAATGGCACTGTGGTTACACTGATTACTCCATTTTTTGCCGGAGGATCAACGGTATTGAACCAACGATTTCGGGTGAGGCGTTACTTCCCGATCATCAAACAGGAAAAGGTGCATATAGTCAGTATGGTGCCGACGCTGCTGCAGTATTTGAACAGTTTTTATGAGGACAAACCCCGGCCCGATACGCCGACACTGCGTCACGTAATTTGCGGTGCTGGTCCGCTGACGGTAAAAGTTGCAGAAACATTTGAAGAGCGGTTGGGCGTGCGCATTATTCACGGTTACGGCTTGTCAGAGACGACCTGCTACTCTTGTTTTGTTCCACTTGATGTGGATGAAAAAGCTCACAAAAAGTGGCTGAGTGACTACGGCTATCCCAGTATTGGGGTGGATATTCCGGCGAACGAGATGGAGATACATGATGCAGACGGGAATGCACTGGGCGAAAACGAGCGGGGAGAAATTGTGATCCGTGGCGTAAACGTGATGATGGGCTATTACAACAATCAGGAAGCCAATGAGAAAGCGTTTAAACACGGTTGGTTTCGGAGCGGCGATGAAGGATTTTTTATTAAGGATGACATTGGTCGTAAGTTCTTTTTTATCACCGGACGGTTGAAAGAGTTGATTATTCGGGGGGCAGTTAATTTGGCGCCACTTGAGATCGATGAAGTCATTAATAAGGCGCCGGGCGTGAAAGCAGGTATCGCCGTGGGGTTTGAAAACGACTGGTATGGCGAAGAAGTGGGCGCGTATGTTAAGCTGGAAGAGGACGCCGCGGAAGATAAAGAGGCGATTCTTGCTTATTGTCAGGAGAAGCTGCCATATTCCAAGGCGCCTAAAGTCGTTGTTTTTGGGGATCAGATTCCCGTTACTTCAACCGGTAAATACCAGCGCCGCAAGGTGACGCATCATTTTGCGGAGTGGAAAGAGACGCAATTCAGGAAACGTTAAAAATTCTACGTTGAAAGCTGCTCTTTTCAATATAGTCGCCGGAATTTTCAATCTTCCATTAAAATAAAACAATAAAGCTTGCACTACTCTTCGTTATTCAATTAAATTGGTTAAAGAAATAAGCGTTGACTGCAGGAAGGTACGTTAATCTCTAAAAAATAAGGTTGCTATGCATAAGCCCAAGCTAACTATTGATCTCTTTACGCAGGTACAGTCCGATTTAGAAGCACGCCAATATCAGGTACTTGCTGCGTTAAAATCCATAAGTGAGGACTTTCAGCAAAATCGCATTTACCCGCATATCAGCTATCTGATTGATATCTATCGCACGTTGGGTGATATCAGTAACCGACTAAAAGATCTACGGAATAAATTTCCCAAACGAATCAAGAAAATTGATTTTGTTAATCAAGAGATTGAGCATGAAGTGGTTTTTGTCGATGGTTCCGATCTGCAGCAGGTTGAAGAATTCATCGAGTGGGCACTTCCGTATATCAAGGCCAAAATTGAAGAAGGAAAGACAATTTATGAATTCGTGAATGAAGAGATCATCCTTGAGGAGGTTGGTATTATTCCCAGTTACACGGACGAGGGTTACTTTTTTGTGCCCGATAACAAAGATGCGAAGCTGCTGCTATTCCAGTATGAGGTATCGATCTTTCAAAGTGCTCAGGATAAATATCGCTCGCTCAAAACCGATTTCCTGAAAGCGCTGGAGCAGGGGCGGGCGCTGCTTTCTCCCAATGCTATTAAGCTGGATTTAATTGATGAATATAAGAAACTTCCGAATCCGGCTACGTATTCTTTTCAAACTACACTTGACTTCCCATTCAACGAAACGATTTTTCCGATTGTGAAACGAAAGTTGTTAAAGCAATTAGTGAATTAAGGGTACGTAGCAAATAGTAAGTAAAGATTAGAAAACGTATTCGTCTGTCACTTATCCCGTTCTGTTCTCTCTACTCCCTTTTATCAACAATGGCCAGCGTGCAACGCGAAATACAAACCAGTTTTTCTTCGGGCGTAAAAATCTTTGTTTCCCAGACGTGGATTTTGCGTCCCTTGTTAATGGGGTATGCAGTACCAATTATATATGCGCCTTTTCCCATTGCCCGAATGTGATTGGCATTAATCTCAACACCGACGGCTGTTTTACCATTGTCCTCAACGTTCAACCAGGCCCCGAGGGATGCCAGGGTCTCGGCCAGGGCTACCGAAGCTCCGCCGTGCAAAATGCCAAACGGCTGAATAGTGTTCTCGTCAATGGGCATGGAAGCTTTAATTTCATCCTTTTTAAAAGATAAAAATTCGATGCCCAGGGCGTGCCCCATATTATGGGGCATGTTTTCTAATAAATGATTTACTTTGTCCTTAATGTCGTGATCTATATACATTTATCGCAGATTAGGTAAAAATAATTTGCATAAAAGCTATTTACTATTTTGAAACCACTTTTAAAAGTTTATAATTAAAAAGTGATTAAGTTATTTACAACAAACGGGTTTCAATTATGAAGAAATATGATCCGACAACTATTCCGGCCGTAATAGATAAAGGTATTAAAAACCATAATAAAGATGTTTTTGTGGCGACGAAACGCAATGGTGAATGGGTAGAAACGGGAAGAGATACATTTCTGCGTAAGGTTCGCCATTTTGCACTCGGGTTGTATGAACTGGGGGTAAGAAAAGGCGATCGGGTTAGCTTGCATGCCAAAAACAGTGCAGAATGGTTGATCTGTGATCAGGCTATACTTTCCATAGGCGCCGTGGATGTTCCTATTTATACCACGCAGCCCGCAGAGCAGATCAAGTATATTCTGGAAAATGCGGATACAAAAATTCATATCGTTTCTACCGACGAGCTTTTTGCCGATACCAAACCCATTATGAAAAGTATTGAGAATGTCGAGGCAGTAATTAGCATTTTTGGATCAAAGCATGAGAAACTGCGAACCTTTGAAGGTATCCTCGAAATGGGTAAAGAGAAGGATGCTGAAGAACCGGAACTATTTGATGAACTAAAATCACAGTTAGAACCAGATCAACTGGCCACGCTGATTTATACCTCGGGAACGACGGGTGATCCCAAAGGCGTGATGCTTACGCATAATAATATCGCTTCGAATGTACTGGCTTCACTGGAGAGAGTTCCTTTTGATGATGAAGTTCGGGAAGGTGAGCATATGCTGTCATACCTTCCGCTGTCGCACGTTTTTGAACGGCTTATTACATACATGTATATGGCTTTGAGCTATCCCATTTACTATATCGATGAAGTGGAGGAGATTCGTGATGATTTTGGCCACGTAAAGCCCTATTTCTTTGCTACCGTACCGCGGTTACTCGAAAAAATCCATACCGGCATTAAGGTGAAAGGGCAGGAGATGAGCGGGTTTAAAAAGCGACTCTACTACTGGGCGATAAAACGGGCTGAAGACTACGATCCGGAAAATCCGCCTTCAGGATTGGCCGCGTTGCCGCACAAGATTGCTGATAAGCTGGTGTACAGTAAAATTCGAGCACTATTCGGGGGGAGGTTGCTTGGCTTTATCAGTGGCGGTGCGGCTTTATCACCCGACCTCTTCCGCTTTTTTAATGCCATCGGTCTGTATGCCGGGCAAGGATATGGTCTTACGGAGACATCGCCCGTGCTTTCCGTAACAGATACGGATCACATGCGGGTGGGCAGTTCGGGTTATGCACTGTCTAATGTAGAGCTGAAAATTGCGGAAGATGGAGAAATCCTGGCCAAAGGCCCAAATATTATGAAGGGCTATTACAACAATGAAGAAAAAACGCAAGAGGTTTTCACCGACGACGGCTGGTTTATGACCGGTGATATAGGAAAGCTCGAAGATGGCTACCTTTTTATCACTGATCGAAAGAAATCGGTGTTTAAACTTTCGACCGGTAAATACATAGCTCCGCAGACCATTGAAAACAAGCTTATTAATAACGGTTATATTGATCAGGCTGTTGTTATTGGTTACAAGCGCAAGTTTTGTTCGGCCCTGATTGTACCTGCTTACGAAAATATTTCGCGGCGTTTGAATGTCGGGTCTCACTCCGAAGGAAATGATCTCAGCAAGAGTGACAAGGTGCGCGACTTAATTCAAAACGAGGTAGACAAAGTTAATAAAGAGCTTTCACCCTGGGAGACGGTCAAAAAGTTTGTGCTTTTAAGCGAACCATTTACTATTGAATCCGGAGAGTTGACCCCCACCCAAAAAACCAAACGTCCGGTCATTAATGAACGTTATCAGGAAGAGATCGATTCTATGTATGAAGATGTAGAAGATGAGCAGGAATAAAGTGCAAAAAATATATTCATTAAATTAGTCTGCCACAGATAGCTACAGTTCTACTTTATCTGTCATAAGCTGTGTAATTTCGTGGCTAAGAAAATAAAATTCATGTCAAAAAATAAATATTTGATTCGTAATGTCGCTGTTCTTGGATCAGGAACAATGGGTAGCCAAATTGCTGCTCATTGTGTTAATGCCGGACTTGAAGTCTGGTTACTCGACCTGAAAGATAACGGTGATAATCCCAATAAAACTGTTGAAAAAAACATTAAAAAGCTCCAAAAAATGAATCCCGCTCCGCTGGGATTGCCGGAGCATGCAGATCGTATTAAAGTCGGGAACTTTGAAGATGATCTTGAGAAAATCGTTGGCAAGGTTGACTGGGTTTGTGAGGCGATCATTGAACGTATGGACATCAAGCAAGATATGATGTCACGTATCGAAAGAGCCCGAAACGGAAATACCATTGTAAGTTCTAACACATCGGGTTTGCCGATTGGCAAAATCAGTGAAAATTGTTCCAGTGAATTTCAGCAGCATTTCCTGGGCACTCATTTCTTTAATCCACCGCGCTACATGAAGTTGCTGGAGGTGATTCCGACGGAAACAACTTCCGCTGCCGTTGTGAATTACATGACACGCTTCTGTGAAAAAGTACTGGGTAAAGGTGTAGTTAAGTGTAACGATACGCCTAACTTTATTGCGAATCGCATTGGCATTTTCTCGATGGCCAGCATCATGCCGTATTTTTTCGATGGTTCATTTCGTGCTGAAGAGATCGACTATTTGACCGGCACGCTCACCGGATATTCCAAAGCAGCAACGTTCCGTACCGCAGACATGTCGGGGTTGGATGTGATTAATCATGTGGCCACAAATTTATATCCGGCAATCCCGGATGATGAACGCCGCGAAGTGTTTAAGTTACCGGATGCTTTTGAGGAAATGGTAGGCCAGGGCAAGCAGGGAAATAAAGCAGGCGAAGGCTTTTATAAAAAAGTTAAAACAGATTCGGGTAAAGAGTATAAAGTAATTGATCCCGACTCTTTTGATTACGAATCGCAGATCGACCCGGAGTTCGAAAGTGCCAAACAAGCGAAGAAAGAACACAAAAGTTCCGGAGCACGGTTGAGATTTATGGTGAATCAGGATGACAAAGCCGGTCAGTTTTTATGGGATATCCACTGTGATTTGTTGCTTTATTCGGCGAATCGCATTCCGGAAATCACTCCCGAAGCATCGGGGCTTGAGTCGATTGACCGTGCGATGAAATGGGGGTTTAACTGGGAGTTGGGCCCGTTTGAACGCTGGGACGCTATTGGGGTTCAGGAATCGGTGGAAAGAATGCAGAATGAAGGCCGGGATGTACCTGAATCTGTCACTGCAATGCTCGATTCAGGCCGTAAACAATTTTATGATAAAGAAAACGGTACGGTCTATAATTTAGCAACCGGAGAAGTTGAAAAGCTGAGCTTGCCGGCCAAAGGTGCGATTACTATTGCATCTCTGCAGGCAGAAGAAAAAGAAGTAATGGGTAACAAAAGTGCGGGGCTGTATGACTTGGGAGATGGTGTTGCACTTTTTGAGTTTCGAACTCGTCAGCATACGCTGGGCTTTGAGCTTGTGCAGTCGTTGCAAAAGGCTTGCGAAATTGTAAAAAATGATTTTGATGCACTTGTGATCAGTCACGATGGAGATAATTTTACCTATGGTGCCAACTTAATGGAAGCGATGGGAGCATGGCAAAAAGGAGAGAAAGATCGGGTTAAAGAAGCGGCTAAGAACTTTCAGGATACAGCTGTTGGATTACGATACCAGCCGTTCCCGGTTGTGGTAGCACCATTTGGCCGAACACTGGGTGGCGGTGTCGAATTTATGCTTCATGCCGACAAAGTAGTTGCACATCACGAGCTGTACGCCGGTCTCGTGGAGGTTGGGGTAGGTCTGCTGCCGGCGGGTGGAGGAACGAAGGAGATGCTGCACCGAACGATGGAAAAACTTATTGATGATGATCAGGTTGATCCGATCCCGCATATCAAAGAAATATTTAAAACCATTGGAATGGCGAAGGTATCGGAAAGTGCGCAAAAAGCTCGTACTCTTGGATTTTTGCGTGATTCAGACACTATCATAATGAATCGTGATCTGTTGATTGCCGCGGCTAAAGAAGAAGCTCATACTTTGGCCGATGTGGGCTATCAACCACCGGCAGAGCCAAAAATAGAAGTGATGGGCAAGAAACTTTTAAGTTCGCTAAAGTTGATGCTTTACATCATGCATGAGGCAAAATTTATCACTGATTACGATCAGGTTGTGGCCGAAAAGGTTGCCTGGGTAATGAGTGGAGGTGAATTGAGCGAACCCCAGGAAGTGCCGGAATCATATATTTTGAAGCTTGAACGAGAGGCTTTTCTTGAACTCCTCGAAGACGAGCGAACGCAGGATCGGATTGAGCACATGCTGAAGAAAGGAAAACCGCTAAGAAATTAATTTTTTGGTGTAGCGTAGAAAGTACTTATTGGAAGGTAATACGTATTCAGTTTTAAAAATTTGTAAGGGATTGACTTGGCGGTAGTCTTATTGGTAAGTGTGAACTATGAACTTAATCTTACTTATCATGAATAATTTCAGAGAATTGAATGTATGGAAGAAGGCTGTTGATCTTTCGACCAAGATTTATAAAATAATTGAGGAATATCCCAAGGAAGAAATTTATGGGTTGACTTCTCAAACAAGGCGCTGCACCGTTTCTATTAGTTCCAATATTGCCGAGGGTGCAGGCAGAAGATCAAGAAAAGAATTCCGTCAGTTTCTGGATATAGTCACTGGATCTTGTTACGAACTTGAAACACAATTAATTATATCTCAAAATTTGAGTTATATAGATAATGATTTATGCACTTGTAAAATCTTTAGATTGAGTACTTTCTACTAACTACTAAATACTTTCTACTATTATGAAAGAAGTTGTAATTGTTGCGGCAGCACGAACACCTTGTGGTAAGGCAAACAAAGGCTCACTGCGTTTCACCCATCCCGACACCCTGGGAGGTGAGGTGATTAAAGATTTATTGAAGCGTGCTCCTTCGGTTCAGCCCGAAATGGTAGATGATGTTATTATGGGGTGCGCTTTCCCGGAGGCATCGCAGGGGTTGAATATTGCCCGCCAATGTGCATTGCTGGGGGGGCTGCCGCCATCGGTCCCCGCGGCAACAGTAAACCGCTTTTGTTCATCGGGTCTTCAGACCATTGCCCAGGCCTCGGAGCGCATATTGGCCGGGGGCGCCGACGTGATTATTGCCGGAGGCGTTGAGTCGATGTCCCAGGTGCCCATGGGAGGGTATGTGGTGCAGCCCAATCCCGATCTTGTGGACAATTACCCGGAAATTTATATCAATATGGGATTGACAGCCGAAAATGTTGCGGAAAAATATGATGTGAGTCGTAAAGATCAGGATGCATTTGCGTACCGAAGTCACCAGCGAGCAGTTGAAGCATGGGAAGAAGGTCGATTTGATGGACAAATCACCCCGATTGAAGTGAAAGAGAAGATGGTTACCGCTGAGGGAGAGATGGAAGAAAACAGCTTTTTATTTGAACAAGATGAAGGCCCGCGGAGCGATACATCGGAAGAAATTTTAGCTAAACTGAGTCCTGTTTTTAAACAGGGCGGGACTGTAACAGCCGGAAATGCATCACAGATGAACGATGCGGCTTCGGCGGTAATGGTGATGTCCAAAGCCAGGGCTGATGAACTGGGATTGGAGCCAATGGCTCGGTATATTGGTTTTTCGGTAGCCGGTGTACCACCCGAAATTATGGGCATTGGTCCGGTTGAGGCTATTCCAAAGGTGTTGAAAAAAACCGGAATTAAGCAGGAAGAAATTGATTTAATTGAGCTTAATGAGGCTTTTGCTGCCCAGTCACTGGCTGTAATTCGTGAACTCGATCTGGATAAAGAGACCGTCAATGTAAATGGCGGTGCTATTGCAATGGGACATCCGCTGGGTTGTACCGGAGCAAAGTTAACTACGCAGATCTTGTACGAAATGCAGCGTCGCGGATCCAAATACGGCATGGTTACCATGTGCGTGGGTGGTGGCATGGGCGCCGCGGGCATTTTTGAGAATTTAAGTTAATTTTTTTAGATCCTGATCCCGCAGCATTGGGACAGAATGACATTAATTCTAATAAATTGAATCTATGTTTACATCCGATACGCTAAAAAATAAAACGATTCTCATCACCGGCGGCGGAAGCGGACTTGGTCTTGAGATGGCAAAAAAATTTGCCTCCCTTGGAGCTAATCTTGCAATCTGTGGGCGCACGGAATCCAAGCTTGAGAATGGGGCCAAAGAAATTGCATCAGAAGGTGATGGTCAGGTTGAAACGTATGTTTGTGACGTACGGGATTATGACCGGGTAGATGAAATGATCAGTGAAATTGTAACTGATTTTGGTGACATGGATGGTTTGGTCAATAATGCGGCCGGCAACTTTTTGGCAGCTTCGGAGGATTTGACTCCCGGCGGTTTTAAAGCTATTGTTGATATTGTATTACACGGCTCATTCAATTGTACCCATTGTTTCGGAAACTATCTGATTGATAATGAACGCAAAGGAAACGTGTTGAGTATTGTTACAACCTATGCCGAAGATACCGGCTCGGCTTTTGTATTACCTTCGGCCTGTGCCAAATCAGGAGTGTTAACGATGACACGATCGCTGGCCTATGAATGGGCTACCTACGGTATTCGACTGAATGCCATTGCGCCGGGACCGTTTCCAACGGAAGGTGCCTGGACCCGCCTGGTACCGGATAAGAGTTTCGAAGAGAAGTTTCTTGCTAAAATTCCAGCGGGTCGATATGGGGAGCCGGATGAATTGGCAAATCTCGCCACTTTTTTGATGTCCGATATGGCCGATTACATTACGGGGGAATGCGTGGTTATCGACGGCGGAGAAAAGCTGGCAGCCGGGCAGTTCAATTTTATTGATCAACTGGCACCCCGAGAAAAACTTAAAGGCGTTTTTAATGCAATGAAAGAGACGAATAAACAATGAGGGGATAGAGCATTTCTCAATAAAAAAGCCCTGTTTGTGACAGGGCTTTTTTATTATCCGAATACCATGGAAAGGATCAGGATGATTGTCATCAATCCAAAGTAGAAGATCCGTGCTTCTTTTTTAGGCTTCTTTAGACGTAGCAGTTTTTTAAACACAAAATGATCGAAGCCGAGCTTATAGTAAGGTTCAAATAGTTTATCTTTCATAATAATCACCTCTCTGTTTTAAGGCATTATTATTTTGCCTCACAAGTAATATACACCAAACATGGTAAAAATCATTATATTTGTTAACAATTTATTAACACTGTTTATATATATAATAAACAATGACTTAGAATGTGATAAATTGTTTACTTATCCAATTATTAACATCCAATGTTAACTTAATGTTAACAAATTTGCGCATTTGTAGTTACTATCTACGGCTGTTGTTTAATGCTTTTAACGGTGTTGACAAGCTGGAGAAGATCGTAGCCGTTGTAGAGCGTGGGTTTCTTTAGCTGGATGGCTTTTAAGAATTGCATGGCTGACTGTTCGGCGGCAAGGGCTGGATCAAAGGTCTGTTTCTCAAAAAATAAATGGCTGTTGTTGTGTTCCTTACCCATGCGTACGGTCTGTGTTTCCACATCGCAATCGAGCAGCAGGGAGTGGTCGGAAACGAGGCGTTTATGCCTGTTTTTTTGTGCGCAGGTTGATATATAGATACCGGCAGTTGCACCACTGTCAAACCGGAGTAGAAGATGCATAGCATGCGATTTTCCTGATTCAAGACTGCTGGAATTCATCTGCAGGTGGTGTACCGCGCCCCCTATATATTTGAGACAATAAGCCAGCTCATCAACCCACAGATCTCTCTGTTTTAAGTTACTTTCAATGAATGAGGTATGGCTGATCTCCCGGGTAACCTGTATAAACGTGGGTTTTTGAACTTTTTGTGCCATCCATTGCGAGGCAGGGGCAAGGGTAGGCCAGTGAGAAAACTGGAGGCGTACATTTGCTTCCTGTGATGTATGATAGATCTTTTCGATGATATCTGAGTCGGTGGGAAGGCTGGAAATAAAAAAGGTATGATAGCCCAATTTTATTGCTTTGAGCAAATTTTGAAGCCGTTGGTCTGTTTCATCGAGTAGAATGCAGGCATCTACGTTGCCGATATCATCAAGTGATGCTGTGATAATAACTTCAGAAACAAATTGATGTGACCGGAGATGGTTTTCCCATGCAACAGAACGGTCAGCCGGACCTACAATACCTATTTTCATGATGTACTAATTTAGCAGTTACAGAATCAAACGATAATTAGCAAATCGGCGACTATTTTCAAAAAAAGAAGGGTGATAAATACCAAAAAATTAAGATGTTTCGGCAAGTAGTATTATTCGGGCATGACCAATGCCAGGATAAAGTAGAGTAAGATAGTTCCTCCCCACAGAAGGAAGGTTAAAATAACAAAAAGAATCCGTACGACGGTTGCATCCCATCCTAAATATTCGGCAATCCCACCGCATACGCCGGAAATCATTTTGTCTGTTGTTGAACGTTTTAATCGTGCACTCATATAATTGATAAATTTAGCGATTGCATAACATCAACCCAATTTTACGGATCAAAGTTATAGATGTTTCAATTGTAAGTAAAATGAAGCAGAAAAGTAATACACGGGAAATATAAATGAGCTATACAAAAGCCAGACAGGTGTTTGGTCAAATAAAATGATAATTGCTAACAGTTGCACAAGGTACAATGCTCCGAGTGCGAGCGTTAGTGACTTGAAAAAATCAGTTTTTGACGGATAAATAAATTTAACTGGCAGAAATGTGGTGATGGCAAATCCGAGCAGAATGGTTGATGCGATTGGAACAGAAATATCAAGCAGGTAAATATAAAGCACAACAATGTTCCAAAATGAGGGGAAGCCGGTAAAGAAGTTGTCGTCTGTTTTAGCTTCAATATTGGTAAAGCCAAAAATACTGGCAAAAGCACAGGCCATAAGCACCCAGATGGGGATTTGCATAGTGGCGTAAATCCACACAAGCGGACCAACCGTCCATGTTACAAAATCGATGATGTTGTCCATCAGTGCGCCGTCGATGCGGGGCGCGGTAGCGTGGATGTTTACAGCTCGTGCAAGGGCTCCATCCACGGAGTCGACAATGGCAGCCGCGCAGAGGACCCAGATAGCTTCAGGGAAATAACCTTCAAATATTAAAATGATTGCCCACAGGCCTAAGGCAGCACCAGTAGCTGTAAAAGCATGAACTCCGTATGCACGTATCTTCAAAAAATGACCTTTTGCTTATTTTTAAAGTAAACTATGCAATTTGCATACGTCAATAAAATAAAAAAAGCGGAACCGATGAAGTCCCGCTTTTTTTAAAAATGTAAAAGTTAAAAGCCAGTTATATTATTTAAAATTTATATTAAACGCGCTGCTTGTTTTGAAGAGAATAGGCAGTGACATTTGTACCCGAACTGGTTTTCCATCTTGTGTCCCGGGCTCAAACTCTGCTTGTTGAACTACGCGTAATGCTTCTTCATCACAACCATGGCCAATACCGCGAATAACATTGGGATTTTCTACATTGCCTTGTTTATCTACGATGAATGAGACTGTAACACGCCCTTCAATGCCGGCTTCTTTACATGCTTCAGGGTAATTTACATTACTTGCAAGGTTCTTTAATCCACCTTTTAGTTGGGGCATGTGTTCAACCGCAACGTAAAAGTCTTCTGCGGGCTGAGTAGCAATGAATTTTTGCTTCATAGCTTTCATTTCTTCTTCGGTACGCAAATCATTGAGTGCTATCTCTCCTTCGATAAGTTTTATTTTCACAACTCCATTTTGTCCATCCTGGCCAAACTTTTCGACTGCATTTTCCCCTTTCCATACTTGTATCGATTCAATGTATTTTGGTTTTAATCGTGAGAGAATATCACGACTCTTTTCGGAATCTATTTTGTCACCATTTATAATGTAAAGAGGTTCTTCTTTTGATGGTGCGTTATCAATATTCGCTTGAACATTTTGCACCTCACTGCTGGTAATTCCATTTTCTTCCATATCACTGCAGGCCATGATGCCGGTAAACAGCAGGCCGGTAACGAGCATTAGTGTTATACTGCGTTTAATCGAGGGGGCAGAGGTAGGTGTTTTCATAATTTGAATGCGTTTTTTTAGGGTTGATGGATTAACAGCCATACTTACAGCTGCCGTTGTGCGAAATACTTTTTTAGGAGCCAGCTCAAAAAGCAGCTCGGCGTATCTCTTGTGAGAAATCTCGGGGTCGGCAAGTACATTCTGGTCGCAGTAAAGCTCGCGCTGTTCACCGGCTTCATTGACAAGCAGGTGTACTAACGGGTGAAAGTAAAAAAGTGCTTTTATTCCCTGGAGGGTGGTATTGAGCAGATAATCATACTGACAGATGTGCATCAGCTCATGGCGGGCGGCGATGTTTAGTTTTTCCGGTTGATTGCGAAGTGTCTCCGGCAGTATCACCCACTTTTTACGCAAACCAAACGTGCAGGGAACGTCGATGTTTTTAGAGAAAACGATAGATGTATTCGGGCAGTTTTTACGTAATAAAAGCCGGTTTTTTTCTGAAAGAAGGCGCTTTGCGTGTGCCGATGGCGTGTCAATCTTGCGAGACAATGATTTCAGGGAAGCTAAACTAATGCCAAGCTTAATCAAGCCAAATATTACAATTGTGGCGCCGAGTATTGTTGCAATACCCAGTAAAAATGCCGGTTCGAACCAATTAAACGATTGTTCGGCGGGTGATGCTGTAATATTAATCGGATTCTGAATAACGATAAATTTTATTGGCATGGCGGCCGTTGATTCAGCAAATGCAGAAAAATGGTTGAACAAAACCGAAACTAATATTCCGAGAGGGAGGGCCCAGGCAATGGAAACGCGTCCATGATATTGATATGCTGGTGAAATTTGCGGAAAAAAACGAAATACGACGATAGCTGCGGCAGCTAAAATTGTCCATATCAGAACCGGTGTCCAAAAAAGATCAATTCCGGCAGCGCCCAATTCTTTTATAAAAGGGACCAATTCTATCATTATTTATCCTCCATTTGATTAATGAGCTCTTTTATTTCTCTGCGTTCTTCATCACTCATTTCTTCATTTTGTACGAGCGTCTGAACCAGCTCCTTTGGCGACCCTCGGAAAACTTTTTTAACAAGATCTTTCACAAGGTTGAACCGAACGGAGTCTGGTTTTTGGGCAGGGCTGTATACATACGTCACGCCATCCTTTTTGTACTTCAGGTAGCCTTTGTCGGCCAAGTTTTTCATGACGGTCATGATAGTAGTGTAAGCAACCTCACGGTTTTCAAGGATACGGGCGCGCACATCTTTCACAGTCGCTTCTTTGAGCTGCCAAACATGATGTAACACTTCCATTTCAGTTTCGCCAAGCGGAGTAAGGGATTTTTTCATAATTGAGTAGTTTAAAACGATTTATTTA
>JAFGWN010000137.1 GCA_016937115.1 Balneolaceae bacterium
CATAAAATTGAGGACGATATTGTGGATGAACAACTGCAGAAATTAGAAGAACAATCTACAAAGGCAGAAGACAATGACAATAACTATAAGCCGCTTAAGGACGCTGTGGAATTCGGCGACTTTATGAATATGGATATCCGGGCGGGCAAAATTATTGAAGCCGGCAAGATTGAGAAATCAAACAAGCTGCTGAAAATAAAGGTCGATCTCGGTTTCGAACAACGCATTATCGTTTCCGGTATCGCCAACGATTTCGAAGCCGATGCCCTTCCCGGTCAGCGCGTGTGTGTGCTTGCTAACCTGGAGCCCAAAAAGCTCATGGGCATAGAAAGTAACGGCATGATCCTGATGGCAGAGGAAGCCGATGGCAGCCTTAAATTTGTAGAAACGGAGGCCGTTCCCGGCAGCCCGGTGATGTAAAAGTCATTCTTCAGGCTTAAACTTTATCTTGAAAGGCAATACTCTTAATATTTAACATTTCTTATCGTGGACAGGGACTAATATTTTCAATAAAGTTTATTATACTAAGTCACGTAAATAATTTAATTAGCACAAATAACAGCGGGGGGTCACTTGGCTGATAAGGAGGTATCAACTCGGGGAAACTGGAATTCAAAGGTAGGTTTTGTACTGGCGGCTGCAGGGTCGGCAGTTGGCTTAGGCAATATTTGGCGATTCCCTACCGAAGCAGCCTCTAACGGGGGCGGCGCCTTCTTGCTTATTTACCTGATCTGCTGTTTTTTAATCGGCTACCCGGTAATGATGGCTGAAATTGCTATCGGCCGCCGAACCGGAAAGAATCCCGTAGGCGCATTCAAAGCACTCAGTTCTAACAAACTCTATCCGCTCATCGGGATGTGGGGCGTCCTTTGCGGGATAATGATTCTCTCCTTCTATACCGTCGTTGCCGGCTGGACCTTCAGTTATGTTTTTGAAGAGATTTTCTTTGCAGCAGGCATGAATGACTGGGCAACATGGATCTCTAATACAGGAAACGGCTGGCTTAATGCTATTTTCTCCGTTGCATTTATGGCGTGCACCATTTCTATTATTCGGGGCGGCGTAAGTGATGGGATCGAACGAGCGACCAAGACCTTAATGCCGCTGCTCTTTGGAATCCTGCTTCTGTTAATCGGATATGTTATCATGCAGCCCGGCAGCAGTGAAGGCCTCGCTGTATACCTTCAGCCCGATTTTTCCAAAATAAATGCCAACTTGATATTCGCGGCCATGGGCCAGGCGTTTTTCTCCCTCTCGCTGGGGATGGGTGCGCTCATCACCTATGGATCGTACCTCAGCCGCAAAGAGAATGTCCCGCAGGCTGCAGCACTGGTTACATTTACCGATACGCTTGTGGCATTTTTAGCCGGTCTGTTAATTCTCCCCGCGATGTACCTTGCCCAGGCTAAAGGAATTACTATATTTCAGGACGGCCAGTTTGTAGCCGGACCGGATCTCATCTTCCAGGTTCTTCCCGCCCTGTTTCATGATATAGGAGGTTTACTGGGTGCCATCGTAGGTGTAACATTTTTTGCACTGCTTTCCATGGCTGCCCTCACCTCAACCATTTCATTGCTTGAGGTTCCAGTATCCTATGCTATCGATGAATTTGAAGTTCCACGTAAACGAGCCGCCATGCTGATCGGAATTGGAATTCTTGTGATCTCTCTTATTATCTCTTTTAATACCGCTCTTATCGGCTGGTTTGATTATATTTTTAGCGCTATAGGCTTGCCCCTCGGTGGCATCCTGATCAGTCTGTTTGTAGCATATGCATGGAAAACAGAAAATGCCTTTGATGAACTCGAACTGGGCAATAACAATTTCCGCCATAGTATTGTCGGTAAAACCTGGAAAATCTTCATTATGATTATTTGTCCTTTGGTAATCCTTTTTAACCTACTACGAAGCTTCTGATTTGAATTTAAATTTAACCTTGTTATCCATATTGGTGCATGGTATTTTTGATCACTTAATTTGAAGTCTAAAAAGTATACATGGCAAAAGTATCAACTTCCGAATTCAGAACCGGGATGGTGATCGATATCGATAATGAGCTCTATTCCATTGTCGATTACCAGCACGTAAAACCCGGCAAAGGCGGCGCCTTTTTACGAACAAAGCTAAAAGGGGTTGTTAACGAAAAGACAATCGAAAAAACCTTCCGTTCCGGCGAAAAACTCCAGGAAGTACGCGTAGAGCGTCATCCTTATCAATTCCTCTACCAGGATCGAAACCTGTATTATTTTATGCATGAGGAAACCTTTGAACAGATACCGGTAAATGAGGAAATTATAAAAAAATCTAAATTTATCGCTGAGGGACAGGTTTGTACTCTTGTAATTGATGTGGATAATGAAGATATCCTTTACGCCGAGCCGCCGGATCATATCAATGCCGTAGTGGCACAGACTGATCCGGGAGTACGGGGTGATACGGCCCAGGGCGGCAGCAAACCCGCAACGCTGGAGTCCGGCGCAACGGTGCAGGTGCCTCTGTTTATTAATGAAGGTGAAGAGATAAAAGTTGATACCCGAACCGAAGAATATATTGAACGCGTTAAATCAAATTAACTAAATCATGGATCTAAAAGAGATAAAAAACATTCTCGACCTCATCGCTGAAAGTGAAGTTAACCAAGTGACGATTGAGGAGGGAGATTTCAAAATTAAAGTCAAAAAAACGGCGGATGTTGTCCAGGGTTCAAGTGCGCCGGTGCAATATCAGGTGCCGGCCACTCCCCAGCAGGGCCAGCCCGGAGCTGGTGCTCCCCAACAACCTCAGCCCTCAACCGGTAGCAGCGGATCC
>JAFGWN010000138.1 GCA_016937115.1 Balneolaceae bacterium
TAAATGCGCCGTCTTTATTCTCCGCTGGCAAAAGGCGGCTCTGCTGCCAGCCCGGGATGATTATCGTTTGCCAGGTTTGGCCATATCGCGTTTTTAAGACCCAAAGCCAAGGAGTTTTTTTTCGATTGGCAGGGAGCTGCACAAGCATTTGATCCCCCATTTTTTTGAGCGAAGCTTCCGGCTGTTGGGGTTTTTCACCGGATATCCATGTTGAGGCAGGTACCAGGGCAGGGTGGTTGTATTTTCCCGTAAGAAGTTTATCAGCAATGTTGCCGTAATTATGCATCAGCGCTTTCATGCTGAAGTGAATATTGCCGGTAGCGCCGGGCTGTTCTCTTGTACGTTCAATTTGGCGGTTTATTTCATTCGCTTTCCAGGAATTGCCTACCCGGCTGGTATAGAGGCCCGGCCATATATGCCGGTCGAATCGGTTTTGCTGCTGCCACCATTTTAGCAATACCGAAAAGCTTTGCGGTTTCTGATCAACAGGCCAGTAGAGTTGTGGGCTCAGATAGTCGACCCAGCCTTCGCGAATCCATTTTCGGGCATCGGCATAAATATTGGCATAAGCGTCGTAGCCTTCAATTTGTGGAGGATGACCGGGCCTCCAAATACCGAATGGAGAAATCCCGAACCGAACATGCGGTTTTTCTTCTTTAAGTTTGTTATAAAGGTTTTCAACGAATCGGTTGATATTTTGCCGTCGCCAGTCGCCTTTATTGATAGAGTTGTTTTGTTCAATATATTGCCGGTAGGAGGTTGTATCCGGGAAAGGAATATCTTGTCCACGAGCGTCTTTCTCTGCATAGGGATAGAAATAGTCATCCAGATGAACGCCGTCTATATCGTACCGTTTTACTACATCCAGAATCACGTCCAGCGTATGTTCCCGGGCTTCGGGCCGACCCGGATCCAGCCACCAGTAACGGCCGTATTTGAGAACGAGATCAGGGTTTGTATTTTTGATGTGATTTTTAGCAAAATTGCCTTCGGCAGCAAAATGCCAGGCGCGAAATGGGTTGAACCATGCGTGGAGTTCAAGTCCGCGGCGGTGTGCTTCTTCTATGGCAAATTTAAGCGGATCGTAATATGGTTTGGGTGCTTGGCCTTGCTTGCCAGTAAGAAATTCGGACCAGGGTTCAAAGGGTGATTCATATAAAGCGTCGGCAGCGGGACGCACCTGAAAAATTACGGCATTTAAATTAAGGTGTTTGGCACGATCCAGCAGGGCGCGCAGCTCCGCTTTTTGTTCTGCAACGGGCAACCCGGGCTCGGACGGCCAGTCGATATTGTCAACCGTGGCAATCCAGGCGGCGCGCATTTCACGGGGTGTTTCAGGGATGGCTTCCGGATCAATCACTGCGCGCGAAGGGGGTTCTGGTTTTTCGATAGGGGGTTTTGCTTCAGGCACAGTTTTTTGGGTAGAGCCGCAAGCCGAAACCACCAAGAGTGTCAAAACGATCAGTATGAAATTTAATACGTATGCCGTGCCATTTTTTTGAAATGAAAGGAGGTTCTGTATTTGCATCAAGAAGATTCTTTGTTGTTCATCCATTGGTTAAATTGTGTTGCAAAACGTTTGGGAGAATCGGAGTCCATGTTGAAATAGAGTGAGGGCTCGATCAATTCAAGCTCCATCAGGTTAAAATGTCCTTCTTCATTACGTACGAAATCAACGCGAGCGTATAGCGGCGTTTCGGGCAGTGCTTCCATGGTTTTATTACTGATCGACAGCAGCTCAGGTTCCGGTTCAATCGACATCAACCGGCCACCGTGCTCTTCTTGCACGCGAAAATCACCCTGTTTCGGTGTTTTAAGAATCGTGTGACTATAAGTTCCGCCAAAGTAGAACAGTGAAAATTCGCCTTCGGTAATAACGTTTTGGATAAATGGCTGCACCATCAGTGGGCGGTCGGTGAAAATGGATTGCAACTTCTGTTTGAGGGTGCTATCAACTTCTGAAGAGAGCCAGAACGTATCATCCGCGTTTGCGCTTATAACGGGTTTTATAATGATTTCAGAGTGCTCAAGTTTATCAAAGAATGCTGGAATATCATCACTGGTCAGGTTCTCAAGCCATAATGTTGGGACGATGGGAATGCCGGCTTTTTGTATATCCCTGAGGTAGGTTTTATTGATGTTCCACTGAATGATATCCAGTGAGTTTTCAAGAAGGGCGGATGATGCATCTATCTTTTTAAGCACATTCATAAATAAATTGGGATCTTGCTGGTAGTCCCAGGGCGACCGTATAATAACAACCTCAAAATCATCCCAGTTTACCGAGCTGTCGCGCCAGGGTACCGGGGTAACGTTCCATCCGAGATTGGCAAGTGGTTCGTAAAGCAGATGATCGTAACATTCGAAGGCCTCCATATTGGCCATAGTGAGGAAAGCGCATTGTTTCATGAGTAAAAATTTGGTTCTAACATTCGTTCAGGGATAAGAGGTGAATTTAAATGTAGCAAAAGAAAAAGGCCGCTTCCCTAACGAGCGGCCTTTTATCTTAATAATTAAAGAAAGAATAGAAAATTAGATGTTATCTA
>JAFGWN010000139.1 GCA_016937115.1 Balneolaceae bacterium
AAAGGCTTATCCATATGCAATATTTAAATTTTTATTGAGCAAATAATCTCAATAAGATTTTAGTATTGTAGGCTTTCCCTTTTTTGGGACCACTTAAAAGTAGAATATTTCGTTCAGAATTGGCCCATCAGGCGAACGAAAAATAACACAGATTCATTTTGATTGTTCAACATCAAACCAATAGCCACTCATTCTCTAAAATCGCGATAAGTACGACCTGCACGTACCGCTAATTGTCTTCGGCGGGAACGTATTTGGCTGGGCGCTGAACGAAATTGCAAGTAAAAAATACTTTTATGTCATTTGATACCATAAACTATTCTATACTGGATCTGGCCGTCATTAACGAAGGCCAAACCCCTGCCGATGCCATTCGCAATAGCCGCGAAGTAGCTATCGAAGCTGAAAAATTGGGCTACACCCGCTTCTGGATGGCAGAACATCATAACATGGAAAATATCGCCAGTTCGGCAACATCTGTTCTCTTGGGTCATGTAGCCGAAGCCACAAATTCTATCCGCGTCGGTTCCGGCGGGGTGATGCTACCCAACCACTCTCCGCTCATTATCGCCGAGCAGTTCGGCACGCTGGCTTCCATCTATCCGAATCGTATTGACCTTGGCCTGGGTCGTGCGCCCGGCACAGACCAAACCACCGCGCAGGAAATTCGGGCCGACCGCATGCAACAGGTGCACAATTTTCCGCAGAATGTGAAGAAACTGCAGCAATTCTTATCGGAGCAAAACAGCCAAAATAAGGTGCGCGCCATCCCGGGTGAAGGCACCGATGTGCCATTATGGATTCTCGGTTCCAGCACCGACAGCGCCCACCTGGCCGCAGCGCTCGGCTTGCCCTATGTTTTTGCGAGCCACTTTGCACCCCAGCAACTCATGCCCGCCCTGCAAATTTATCAGAATAATTTCAGTCCTTCGAAACAACAGGATGATCCTTATGTTATGACCTGTCTGAATGTTGTAGCCGCAGAAACAGATGATGAAGCAGAATGGCTTGCTTCTTCCATGAAACGCATGATGATGGGCGTGGTTACCGGTGAACGGAATCCATTACAGCCACCGGTAGATGACTGGGGAAGCGCCTGGAATTACAGGCAAAAAGCTGCCGTGCAGCAGATGCTGTCGTATTCACTTATCGGGAGTAAAGACACGGTGAAACAAAAACTGCTCGGCTTCCTGGATCAAACACGCTCAAACGAAGTGATGATTACATCACACATTTTTGATCAGCAGGCAAAGCTCGAATCATACCAGCTGTTTGCGGACGTTATGAAAGACATTAAACCAAACGAAACAGAAAAGGTATCATGAAAGATGTAATAACAACACGCATCATTACATCAACTTTGAAGGGTGATTCGGTAGCAGCCACCATGGATAATCATCCAGGCCGGGAAAAACACTGCAAAAGCAATTCCTGATGCATAGCTTGTAGAATCAGGTAGAATTGGCTATTTACCGTTACGCAAGCCTGCTAACCAACGTATTAAAGACCTGTTTTCAGATAACAAACAAAATAGTCCGACCCCGGTTTTACGGAATCGGACTACGTTATAAACTTAAATTTTTAACCTTAGTTTCCGCTGCTGTCAGGCAGTTCTGGTACGGCGGAAGGTGTTTGTGAAGGATTATTCAAGTCGCCATCAACAGGCTGTTCAGTAGCTCCGCTTTGTTGTACGGCACTGTTTGATGATCCTCCACGATAGATCGCAAAATTTGCCAGCACGCATAATACCAGCAGCGCTGTTCCCAGTACGGTTGTCGACTTTGAAAGTAAGTCGGCCGTACGGCGAGCTCCAAGACCGGCTCCGCCGCTGAGTGCGCCCCCTGCTATTCCGCCGCCAATACCACCGCCCTGTCCGGGTTGCAGCAAAATAACGATGGTCAAAAGCACACAAATAATAAGTATGACCGTTAGAATAATTGTATAAAGCATAGAATAACTCGTAAAATTTATTTTAGCATGGCAAAGATATCCAAATTTCGCTTTCTTTACAACGAAGTAATAACTATTTAATTCTATCTTGATATGTCGTTCCAGGATTTCTCTCAAAATATGGGCCAATATTTCCAGAATTCACCACAGATGATGTCTAAAATTATCATCACGGTGGTGGTTGTACTGGTTCTTTGGTTAATCCGGCTGATTATTGTGCGTGGCATTAACCGAAACATCGACAATACACGCCAAAAGTATAAATGGCGTAAAAATGCGTCTTATTTTACGGGTTTCTTAGGACTACTAATTATCGGGATCATTTGGTTTGAAGGCCTGCAGGAGATTGGAACCTTCCTGGGACTGTTATCGGCCGGTTTGGCAATTGCACTGCGTGATCCCGTCACCGATTTTGCCGGCTGGATTTTCATCAGCCTTCGCAAACCTTTTAATGTGGGCGACCGTGTAGAAATCGGAGAGGTTAAGGGCGATATTATTGACATTCGCATTTTTAAGTTCACCGTTTTGGAGATCGGTAACTGGATTCATGCCGACCAAAGTACCGGTCGCGTTGTGCACATGCCTAATCACAAAGTGTTTACCGAAGCCCTGGCCAATTATACCAGCGATTTTGAATTTATATGGAACGAGCTGCAAGTGCTCGTCACATTCGAAAGCGACTGGAAAAAGGCGAAAGAGATGCTTCAGGAAGTTGCCGATAAACATATGGAAGATTTTATTGAACATGCACAGCACCAGGTTCACCGGGCCAACAAATCATACTTTGTGCATTACGAATATTTAACACCTATCGTCTACACCGATGTAAAAGAAAGCGGCATCAACCTGACCATACGCCATCTGTGTGATCCGCGTAAGCGACGAGGGGTCGGGCAAGCTATGTGGGAAGATATTTTAGACCGGTTCAACGAAAGTGATGATATAGATTTTGCGTACCCAACCATGCGTATTATGGCCGACCGAAAGCATCCCTCAAAAGAAAAGCACCCGGGCAAAAAACCGGACGTACGCCCTCCGTCGCCCGATGCCACTATTGAGAAAGTAGATGAGGATGACGCCGAAGAGTAAGGCGCTGCGCTACTTTGGAATAGGCTGAATAAGCTCCGGGCTGTTGTTGCTGATATCGTTAACTTTCTCCGAAACACGGTTTACCGCCATCCGGGTGAGGTCAAACGGCTGTATGACCACTTGATTAAACATCATCTCGGAAAGTGGTTCGCCACCCCGCCACACATCATAGTTTTCTGGGGCAAGTATTACCGGCATACGGTCATCGACCGGCTCTACCAGTGTATTGGCTTTCGTTGTTAAAATGGCAAACGAATAGACATCTCGTCCGCTGGATGATTCCCACACAGAATAGATTCCCGCAAATGCGGTAAGCCGGTTCGAAAGCAGCCGGATATAAAACGGCGTCTGCTTCTTCTTCGATGTCTTCCATTTATAAAACCCGTTGGCCGGCACCAGGCAGCGGCGCTGCTCCATGCACCCGGCCAGCCAGTCATCGTCATGCACACCTTCAGCCGGAACCGCGTACGTGTCTTTTCCTTCCCGCTCTTCGTCGGCATCGGGATGGATGAGCCCCCATTGCGCCTGTTGATGCTGTGGCTTGCCATCCTTTTCAATTATAATAGGGTGAAGTGAACCCGGGGTGATGTTATAATCCGATTCAAAATAATCATCCCGTTCCGATGAAATATGAAACATTTGTTCGATTTCATCTTTTGGAGCGTGTAACACAAATCGATCACTCATAAAAACTATTTTTTCATGTATTATTTATAATGGCATCAAAAATAATCATACGTACTCACTCTGTCCCGAATATTTTTGGAATCAGAATCTAAAAGTCTTTCTATAAATACTGTAACATTTACTGTTAGTCAACATTCCTTTTAGCATGAATATCTTTATTAATCCTGATGAAAATCGCTTTCGCGCCGGGTGGCGTATTGCCGCCCAGCTGTTTTTAATGTATTTAATTGGTCTCTTGCTTGTTCTATTTACAAACTCTTTTATTCCTATCAAAATTGACTTGCTGGGCACTATTTGCATTGCCTTCGGAGCTATTGCAAGTACCGTGCTCGCCGCAAAAGGACTTGATAACCGGCCGTGGCAACAGTTTGGGGTCATTTTCAATAAAGAGAACGTGCGGGAGTGGGCCTATGGATTTGTGCTGGCAGGCATAGCTATGGGCATCATCTTTGCGGTTGAATACGCAGTCGGCTGGCTTACGGTTACCCGTTTTGGATGGCAGCAAATTAATGCATCACACTATGTGTTAACTTTCGGCGGTTACTTCCTGTTTATGGTTCTTGTCGGTTTTTGGGAAGAGCTGGTCTTTCGCGGCTACCAGATTATCAATGCCAGCGAAGGATTAAACCTACCCGATATCCGCCGGAAGCAGGCAGTTCTCTTAGCTGTATTGATCAGCTCGGTTGCTTTTGGCATTGCCCATGCCTTTAACCCTAATGCCGGGTGGATATCTACACTTAACATTATTCTTGCAGGGGCGATGCTTGCCTTTCCCTTTATCGTCACCGGCCGGCTTTCGCTGTCTATCGGGTTGCATATCGGGTGGAATTTCTTCCAGGGCGGCGTATTTGGTTTTCCCGTGAGCGGGATGCCGGGCCGCGCATCCCTTCTGCAGATCAACCAACAAGGGCCCGACTGGCTTACCGGCGGCACATTTGGTCCCGAAGCGGGTATGCTGGGACTGCTGGGCATGGGGATCATTATTGGGATGCTCATCGGGTACTTTAAAAAGATCCGGCAAAAGCTCACCATTTATCATTCATTAGGTATCTATTCCGCCAATTCGAACGACACCCCGGATAAATAAGATGAGCAAAGCCTGTAAATTTTGTATATTCTTCTGATGTATATGGACATCACTTGATTGTGAAGTGATGCGTGAAAATTGAAATTGAAATTCTTAAAAGAACAGAAGGTGAGCACGTTGAAGTTTGAAGAATTGAATTTAAGCAGTGATGTACTGAATGGAATCAAAAATACACAATTAGAAGAGGCCACAGACCTGCAACAAACCGTCATTTCAAATGTGGTAAATAAGCAAGACCTGATGGTTAAGGCCGAACCGGGTGATGACAAAAATGCCGCTATTGCAATTGCAGCCCTCGAAATGATAAGCCGGGCCGAAAGTAAAGATACAAGCCGGGTGCTGATACTTACCGCTACCGCAGAAATCGCTCGTCAAATTACTGAACATATTACAACTATCAGCTCATCAGATGAGCTGTGCATCTGTGCTGATGATGAGGGGGACCGTGATAAGCAGGCAGAAGCCATTGCCGCCCAGGCTCCCGTTATTGTAGCTAATCCCAGCCGGTTGCAGGACTTGCTGAAAGAACACCGGTTTATTTTTCGAAATCTTGACCTGCTGGTACTGGATGAGCTCCATCAGATGGTTAACAATGATTCTGACGGTAATCTCAAACAGATTAAACGGCGCATCCTCAGCGACTGCACTACGCTTATTTGCTCAACAACACTGGACGAGAACGTAAAGAAAACAAGCAGTTCATTTGCCGGCAATCCGGCCGTTATTGGTTTTGGAACAGATAGCAACAGCAACGGAACGCCGCCCGCTATTCGCGGAGATCTGAAGCAGGGCTACATTAAAGTGCCCAACCGGATGAAAATATCTACGCTGATGGCGCATATCGAACAAACGCCGACCGACAACTGCGTGATTTTTACCGCTTCCAAACGAGGTACCGACCGCTTGTACCGCGTTCTGAAAAAACGCGGGCTGAAAGCCACCAGTTTGCATCGAAAACTTTCGGACGAAAAACGCGCTCAGCGCTTTGCTAACTTTACCAACAGCGATGTGCAATATCTGCTGGTATCTGATTTCTCCGCCGCCGAGCTGGATTTGGACGGGGTTGGGGTTGTGCAAGTCATCAATTATGATGTCCCCAACAGCTCCGATGAATACCGTTTTCGGGCGGCATTGGTTGGCAATGGGAAAAATGCCCGCATCGTCTCGCTGGTTTCCAAACAAGATCAAAGCGATATCAGTCAGCTTGAAAATGAACTGGGGCAAACACCCGATGAAATTCCGCTGCCCGACAAAGTGAAACAGAAGCTAAAGCAACGTAAAAAGAACACAAAAAAGCCCAGAAGTAACAGCCGCGGAAAACGGGAACGCGGACAACAGAAGAAAAGCAACGAAATGCAGCTGCCCCAGCCAAATTATGACAAGCTGAGCGGCGGCCGCAGCGGCAACTACGATGAAGAAGAGACCGGCATTGTGAAGTTCTTTAAGAAGCTGTTTTCGTAATTTTATATTAGTAATAGGTTCAACCCACTCAATAGCCCCAGCATTTCCACCGGGGCTATTCTTTTTCTGCCTTTTAATAATTTTTATTACATCAATCCATTGCTCTTCAATAGCTTATGCTACCTTCCCATTAAAATCAGAAAACTATTTTCGACTTTTTTGTAACAAATTGTAACGCGGGTGCTCTTAATAGTAAAGAGGGATACAACCTAAACACTCGCTTATGCACATTCGCTATATATGCTTTTTAGCTATTTGCACTGTATTTTTAATGGTTGGTAGTTGTGATAATCCAACCTCTCAGCCCCAGAAAAAGGAACTGCTCGATTTCTCCTATTTTACCGAATCGCAATATAAGGCCGCGCGGACTTGGAAAGGCAATCCGGCCTTACAGTCTGCCGCGGATGTACCCCCTTACGGCTGTTACGTTAGCGTGTACCAAGCCGGTGAAACCAAACCGTGGAAATTCTGGAGTATTGCCCTTAACTATCCCAAAGGCATTATCAAAAAAGCGGACGGTGCCAAAGTAAGGGCGAAAATACGAATCAACGATGCGTCCGGTGAATATCTTATCCGTATGGCTAATTGCATTATCCCCCGCACGGCCAAAGCCGAACGGATGCTGAAAAAACTGATGACAAAGGGTGCGCAGAATGTACGCGAAGATCTTGGCCAAAATAATTCAGGCAAGTCTTCTGACAATAGTGATGATCCTGTAATAAACAGCTGTATCATCGTACAGGGTGGCTACAAATGCCCGGACGGGTACTGCTTTGTTAGCAAAGATTTGTGCCAGAAAAGAGGGGGTGGTGGCTACAGCTTGCCAGAAATAATAGTATACGGAGATGATGGTGGGGGCAGCGACGATAGTGGAGGCGGTACCGGCGGAGATGATGATGGTGGCTATGATCCACCCGATGGTGGTCCCGAACCCGGCGGCGGGGGTCCCTGTATTAGTTGTAAT
>JAFGWN010000140.1 GCA_016937115.1 Balneolaceae bacterium
ATGTTAAAGTGTTATTGATATTTGGTTTCATCCGATTTCATTCGACAGCAAAAGCATCAACCGGTTTGTTAAAAGCAATGAACAGCACACACGGATCTTCTGATATACATGCAGCTATGTGAGGTTTCTCCGGAGGTCCATAGGCATAGGTACCGGCTGTTAGAACTGCGGGGTCTTGTCCTTTATATTTCACTTCCATTTCACCTGTTACCATTACCATTCGCTCAGCGGAATGATGCCAGTGGTCAGGCACTGTAGTTTTTGGCTTCATTTTGAAGAATACATCCGCGCCCGGTTTTGCGGGATTTCCCTGCAAGACAGCTATTCTGCAGCTTTCCGGCATAAATTCCGGGCATTGTCCCCACTGGAGACGATCATCATCGGCATTCCGGGTAAATGATAAGTTTTTATCCTGGGCTGTCATCGCTGCAGGTGTGAGGAGTAGCAAAGTTATAATTGACGTAAATATTTGTTTTAGGTATTGACTCATAGTGATATTGGGCTTTTATCTTAAGATGAAATAAGCTCAAGCGTACTGATTTATATTTCCTGCTTGGCTTATATTTTGTTTTATTCGTTGGTATTTATGCATCTCTGATGAATGCGATTCTCTGCACACAGGTTTTCACCTGATTCGGTTAAAACCTACACCCAGAACGATTGAGAGGCAATTTTAGGAAGGTCAACAATAGGTAAACAAGGCAGAATGGCGGGTAAACAAGAAGTTGACACCCGACTAAAGGTTAAAAAAGAAGTGCATAATTCAATACTTGAAGAAAGAAATAGTAAACGGAAATTAAGAAGGTATAAGCAAAATAAGGGAATAAACTCAGTTCTATCATAAAGCTTTAGACTTTTATATCCCTATGTCCTATCAGATGCCTTTTTCTCCACATCCATCATAAAATCGGTGAGATTCTCTTCGGTCTCCATATCCAGTTTTTTTCGCAGACGGTAGCGGGCAGTTTTTACGCTGTCGGGCGCAATACCCATGATGGTAGCAATTTCTTTACTGGTTAAATTCAATTTTACAAGGGCAGAAAGGCGTAATTCGTTAGAAGTTAAATCCGGATATTGGCGCTTGAGACTTTCAAAAAAACCAGTGTGAACTTCTTCAAAATAAAGCTTGAACTCTTCCCAGTCTTCATCAAGGTTGAAGCTGTAATCAACCAGGTGTTCAAGTTTACCCAACTTTTTTTGCACTTCACCATTGGTCCCCTGGCGCATCTGATTAATATTTTCTTTGAGTTCTTTCATCACCTCGTTTTTCTGAACCAGGTTCAGGCTGTGGGTGGTAAGCTGCTTGTTTTTAAATGCAAGATCCTGTTTTAGCTGCTGTTCTTTAAGGCGGGTATTCTCCAAATCAGTTCGGTTCTTTTTGATCTTCAGTCGCTGTCGGTTATAAATTAAAAATCCAATCATAAAAATTAATAGCAGCCCGGCGATGAAAACATTGCGAACAAGCTCCGCTTTTTCCTGCTCTTTTTGCAGCAAGGCGATTTCCTGTTCTTTTTGCTTGGTCTCGTAGCGGGTCTGCATTTGAGCAATCTGGCGCGATTTTTCCCGGTTAAATGAGCTGTCTTTCAAAGCAATCAAATTTTGCTGAATCGAAATGGCTTTTTCATAGTTACCCGTTTGTTGATAGGCTTCACTCAGTAGCCGGAGCGCCTCTCGAGCTTCACCATAAAACCTTGCTTTTGTCGCCGCTTCAAACGCCTGTTCCCCGGTGTCTATCGATTTTTCCAGTTCACCCATATCAAAATAATTCCGGGCCAGTCGGTTCAGATTCTTAATTACATTTTCCTGCCAGCCAACCTCCTTTACGAGTGGCAGCGCCCGCAATAAATAATTATTAGCCTTGGTATAGTCTCCGAGTCCCCGATACGTAATAGCAATATTTTCCAACGCCCACGATTCCAGCATTTTATCCGACATCTCCCGGGCCAGTGCCAGCGCCTTGCTATTTACTTTCAGTGCGTGTTGATAGGAATTATTATCATTATAAACCGAACTCAGATTCATTAGAATCGTAGCCTTGGCGTGCGCACCCGGCAACTGCTCAGAAGCCGTTAACGCTTTTTTATAGGCTTCAATAGCTGATCGCGAGCTGTCCATAGCTGAATAGACGCTTCCCAGATCGGTAGCAATGATTGCAATATCGCTCATATTGCGCGTTTGTTCACTCAGCGTTAATGCCCTCCGGTAAAATTCGATACTCTCCCCGGGCTGGTCCATCAACTTGTACAACGAACCAATACTTAACAAGATATTAGCTATTCGCTCCTTATTATTTAACTGTTCTTGTAAATTAAGAGCACCAAAATAGTATTCAAGAGCTCTGCTGTAATCGCTCTGAGATCGGTACAGTTTGCCCAAATTTTGCAAAACAAGCGCCTCTTTTTGCAGATCACCAATTTGCTCAAATATCCTTTTTGCCTGCAGTAAGTGCTTTAAGGCCTCGGGATATTTCCCCGCGTCAGTTAATAGCCAACCCAGATTGTTAAGGCTTTGAGCTTTTAGGGGTTCGTTTTCAATACGATCTGATATTTCAACCGATTCTCGGGCATACGTTATGGCTGAATCTATGCTTGATCGCCGTATTTGCTCACTTAACGCGTGCAATACTTGCACACGCTGTTCTCCTGTTGACTGTTGAGCTAATAAGGAAAGGCTGTCAATATTTGTTCTGATCTGGGCATGTAATACAACGCTTAATAGCGTAAGAAAAATTGTGATAAAAAAAGCAGCCGTTATTCGCCAAATATTTCCCGATGCAAGATATGATCGATCATAACACATAGAATCTAATTTGACGAATTTTAAATAAATGTAGAAAAATACCAGCCTTTAAAAGCTGGCACGCTTAATCATAAGAAATTACTCTTCTGCCTCAATTTTTTCTTTATCTCTGCTTTCTATCCAGCTATATGGATAGCTGTCATCATCAATTTTCTTCGCTTCGGTCGTAAGGTGTAAGGGATGAAATGTATCAATCATCACCGCGTATTCGTCGGTTTCCTCCTTGCCGATACTGCCCTCATACTTGCCGGGATGCGGGCCGTGCGGAATACCACCCGGATGCTGCGTGATGCTCGCAGTCTCTACGCCCTCACGGCTCATAAAGTCACCTTCAACATAGTAGAGAACTTCGTCAGAATCGACATTGGAATGCGCGTACGGCGCCGGGATTGACTGAGGATGATAGTCGAATTTACGCGGGCAGAATGAGCACACCACGTAATTATGCCCTTTAAACGTCTGATGCACGGGTGGCGGCTGGTGTACGCGTCCCGTTATCGGTTCAAAATCCTTTATATTGAAAATCCATGGATACAGGTATCCATCCCAGCCCACTACATCCAGCGGATGATGTTCATACCAGTAGGAAGTATATCGCCCCTGTTTTTTAATACGAACCTCAAATTCGCCTTTCTCATCAAAGAAGAGCGTGTCGCCGGCAGGTCGACGAATATCGCGCTCACAAAATGGACTGTTTTCCAGAAACTGCCCTTTTTCGGAAAGATAGCGATCCGGAATGTCAATCGGCCCGGTAGAATCAACTGTAAGCATACGGTTCTGATCGGTTTCAAAAACGATCTGGTAAATGGTACCCCGCGGAATAAAGATATAATCACCGTAGCCGAACTCAAGCCGGCCGAACATGCTTTGCACATAACCCTCACCCTGATGGATGAACAACAGTTCATCATGCTCGCCGTTTTTATAAAAATAGTCCATCGACTTAGTCGGACGAACCGCAGCAATTTGCACATCATTATTGTATAGCAGCACCTTACGTCCCATTACCGGGTCGCCGTCCTCTTCTACATTGGCTGCGCGCAGGTGATGATGGCGCAGCATGCCTTCATCCCATTTTTCGATCTTCACTTCATCGCCCTGTTCTACTTTAATAGCACGGGTGGGCGCGTTGTGATGATACAACAGCGAAGATGAACCGTGAAACCCTTCCGCGCCAAACAAGTGCTCTTGATATAGTTCACCATCCGGTCGACGGAATTGTGTATGTCGTTTGTGGGGAATGTTTCCAAGTTGATGGTAAATCATAATAGCACCATTTATATTTTTAATTATAGATAGACATCAGCTAACGGTTATGTTGCTTTTGCTTCCTTTGTCTAAAGCCATCAGTGGTCAGCTATCAGTCGATAAAAGCTGAAAACCTGACAACTGAAACCTGCTTTAAAGATTTCCTCTCAGTTCCTGCTCGCGTTCAATCGCTTCGAACAGGGCTTTAAAATTACCCTTGCCAAATCCACGGGCTCCTTTCCGCTGTATAATTTCAAAAAACAGTGTGGGGCGATCCACAATAGGCTTGGTAAAAATCTGCAGTAGGTATCCTTCGTCATCGCGATCTACCAGAATACCCAGTTCTTCGAGCTTATCAATCGGTTCATCAATTTTACCGACCCGGTTTTCTAATTCTTCGTAATACGTGGTCGGCACATTCAAAAATTCGAGTCCGCGGTCTTTCAGTTTCTTAACCGTTTTAATGATGTCGCCACTGAGCAGCGCCACATGCTGCACACCCGGGCCTTCATAAAAATCGAGATACTCTTCAATTTGTGATTTCTTCTTCCCTTCCGCCGGCTCATTAATCGGGAATTTAATCATCCCGCGGCCACCGGCCATCACTTTAGACATCAGCGCGGAATACTCCGTGGCAATATCTTTATCATCAAAATGGATGTACTGTGTAAAACCCATCACATCGCGATAAAAATCAACCCACTCGTTCATTTTACCTTCTTCCACGTTGCCCACGCAATGATCCACAAACTGGATGCCCACCGGGTCGATATTGCCAAGAGGTGATTCTTTAGTTTCAAATCCCGGCATAAACGGACCGTCATAATCTACGCGGTTGATGAATGAATGAATGGTATCGCCATACGTAGCAATAGCCGCTTTACGGATCGTGCCATTTGCATCGGTTATATCATGAGGCTGTTCAATGACTTTCGCTCCGCGCTTCACGGTTTCATCAAACGCCCGATCCACATCTTCAACGTGCATCGCTATATCGCGGACGCCGTCTCCGTGTAGCGCTACGTGACGGGCAATTGCAGAATCACTTTTTAAAGCGGAGGTGAGCACGAACCGAATATTATTTTGTTCCAAATAGTACGAAACCTGCTCGCGGCTACCGGTTTCAAGACCACTGTAGGCTTTCAATTCAAATCCAAAGACAGTCTGATAAAAATGACAGGCCTGCTTCGCATTTCCAACATAACATTCAATATAATCGACATCCTGCAGGCCCAGATGGTCATCAAACTTTTCTTCAACCGGGCGTTCCAACGTGGACGTGCTCATAATGCTTCCTCTCTGTTTAATTATAATTATTTCATTGTATCATTACATTATAAATATAGTATCATTGGATAAACGAGCCAAATGTCATTTTACTGAAAAACACTTCTATGCGGCATTTTAAATTAATTAACTTGTGAATTTTAGCACGGGTATCTATGTTATAGGATTGAAATATAAACAAAGCCATTGAGACTATGGACGAGCAAGAAAAACAGCAAGAATTTCAGGAAAAAATTGACAGTGGCATAACAATTGAACCTAAAGATTGGATGCCCGAGCGGTATCGCAGCCAGTTAATCCGGATGATGTCGCAACACGCGCATTCCGAAGTCGTAGGCATGCTGCCCGAAGGCAACTGGATTACCCGTGCCCCTTCCCTGCGGCGCAAAATGATTTTGTTATCCAAAGTGCAGGATGAAGCCGGACATGGTCTCTATTTGTATAGTGCTACTGAAACACTGGGCACTACCCGCGAAAAGGTTATCGATGACCTGCTGGAAGGCAAGGCTAAATACTCCAGCATTTTTAACTATCCAACACTGACCTGGGCCGATGTGATGGTCATTGGCTGGCTGGTAGATGGTGCTGCCATCATTAATCAGACCATGCTGGCCCGCAGCTCTTATGGACCCTACTCCCGGGCAATGGTGCGTATCTGTAAGGAGGAAAGTTTTCATAAAAAACAGGGCTACGAAATGGTGGCAACCATGGCACAAGGTACACCCGAGCAGCAGGAGATGGTGCAAGATGCCGTTAACCGCTGGTGGTGGCCAACCATGATGATGTTTGGCCCCCATGATGATGACTCACCCAACAGTGCTGAGCTTATTAAGTGGGGTGTGAAATCCAAGACCAATGATGAACTTCGTCAGAGCTTTGTAGATCGTCATGTAGAAGAAGCCAAAGCCGTTGGCATTGAAATCCCCGATCCTGAGCTTGAGTTTAATGAAGAAACCGGACACTACGATTTTGGAGAAATTGACTGGGATGAGTTTTGGAATGTCGTTAAGGGCAACGGTCCGATGAACCGCGAGCGAATGAAAGCTAAACGTGAAGCCCATGAAAACGGCGAGTGGGTGCGTGAAGCTGCTGAGGAATATGCCCGCAAACAGAAACTAAGCAAAGAAAAAGCATCTTAAAACAGTAAAAAGTAGCAAATAGAAAGTATTAATAGATTTCGATTGTTTTGAATAATCGATTACTCGTTAAGCATCACTTTCTACTTATTACTATCTACTTTTTACTCAATACTAAACTGAAAGTATGAGTAATAGCAAAGAATCTAATTACGACACCCAATGGCCGCTTTGGGAAGTATTTACGCAGCCCAGAGACGGTAAACCACATGAACATGCCGGCAGCTTACATGCACCCGATGCCGAAAAGGCCCTGGAAAATGCCCGCGATGTGTATGCGCGCCGCAAAGAGGCTGTCAACATTTGGGTGGTTCAAACAGAAGATATCACAGCATCTACCCCTGAAGATCAAGGCCCCTTTTTCGATCCGGCCAACGACAAGCCCTACCGTTATCCAAAATTTTATAATCCACCCCGAGCTGTTAAGAAACGATCATGAGTACCAAAACAAAGACCCTCACAAAGCAAGAAGCCTTTTTTGAATACCTTGTCCGCCTGGCTGATGATCGGCTTATCCTCGGGCATCGTCTCTCAGAATGGTGTGGCCATGGACCAATCCTCGAAGAAGATATTGCACTGGCTAATGTAGCATTAGACAATATCGGTCATGCTGCTTCCCTCTATGAATATGCGGCAGAAGTTGAAGGTGAAGATCGTCACCGCGATGATATTGTGTATTTTAGGAATGACCCGGAATACAAGAATCTCAAAATGGTAGAGCTGCCCAAGGGCGATTTTGGATTTACTATTGCCCGCCAGTTTTTATTCAGCGCATTCAGTTTTTTTCTGTACCAGGGATTGGCAAAAGCAGATGACGAACAGTTCAGCGGCATGGCTGAAAAACACCTCAAAGAAATTAAGTATCACCTGCGGCACAGTCGTGAGTGGGTACTGCGGCTGGGCGATGGCACGGACGAAAGTCACCAGCGCATGCAGGATGCTTTTGACGGAATATGGACCTTTACTGGTGAGCTGTTTTATATGGATGAAGTAGACGAATTGCTCATCGATGAAGGCTTAGGAATTGACACTTCAGTTTTTAGAGAAGATTGGAAAAATCTCGTTACTGATGTGCTTGAAGAAGCCACGGTTACGGTTCCGGATTTTGATCAATACATGGCTGAAGGTGGACGTAAAGGATTGCATACCGAGCATTTGGGTCACCTGCTGGCAGAGATGCAGCATCTCCGGCGTTCTTACCCGGATGCCGTGTGGGAATGATTTTGTTAATAGTTATGGGTTATAAGATAAATACTCCCAATAACTATTAACCCATAACGTTTAATCTTTAGCAATGTCTACTACTACAACCACATATAGCAAAAAGGAGATCTGGAGGTGGCTTCAGGAAGTCACCGACCCAGAGATTCCTGTTTTAAATGTAGTAGAAATGGGTATTGCGAGGGATGTGACGATAGATGAAGAAAAAATTATCATTAAAATCACCCCCACCTACTCTGGTTGCCCGGCGATGTCGGCTATAGAAAAAGAAATCAAAGTAAAGCTGGCTGAAAAAGGGGTCGAGAATTTCGAAGTCAAAAAAGATTTTTCGGAAACCTGGACAACCGACTGGATGACTGAAGAGGCAAAAGCTAAATTAAAAGATTACGGAATTGCGCCACCCGGTAAAACCACAGCAGATGATGACTTCCTGAAAAGTCTTAAGAGCACCAAAGTTATTCCCTGCCCCTATTGCGAATCGCTCGATACCGAACTACAGAGTGAGTTTGGCTCAACAGCCTGTAAAGCTCAATATTATTGCCATGATTGCGATGAACCGTTTGAGCATTTCAAATGTATTTAAACGGAATACTACTTATATTCTTTTAGTTTCAGCCTAAACTATTATTAAGTTCTAATCAACAAGGATGAAACGCTCATGAAAACATTCTTTATTGCAATAGTCGTTTTAACTTTTTCAAATTCTGCTCATGGGCAGGCTGTTATCGATACGACGAATCAACAAGACACGGCAGCAGTTTCTGTACAGAAGTTATTAAACCCTTCCTTTAATCAGTACCAGGAGATCACTCCTTTGAATCCGTTTCGTTATGATAAATCTATAGATGGAGTTGCTAAGTCACTGCTCGAACTCGGTACCGATTTTATCCGGGGAGAGAATGAGAAATATTCAATCTATTCATTTGAAAATTCCTGGAGATACCCCGGAGCAACTGTTAAATATCCCCAGACATTTACCGAAATGGAACTGTTCCTGAAGCGCTATAAACAATATGATCCTCATCAATAATAGGATGCTGTAAGCCAATCATGACAACCATTTTCAAGCATTTCTTTTTAGTTTTAATTTTATCCGTTATAATCCCAAAAAATTGGTAGCAAAAACTGTATGAAATCGTTGATAACCTCTGATCTGAACCAAAATATATTACAGCTTACCCTTGACCGGCCCGATCGCCTGAACAGCTTTACCGAACCAATGGCCGGCCAACTACAGGAAGCGCTACAAGAGGCTGCCGAAAATGACGAGGTTCGCTGCGTTCTTTTAACGGGAAATGGCAAGGCATTTTGTGCAGGGCAAGATCTTCCGGAAGTGGTTGATAAAGGAGAAGATTATGAGCTGGGTAAAACGGTGCAAAATACCTACAACCCCATCATCAAAGCCATTCGTCACCTTGAAAAACCGGTAGTGTGTGCCGTAAACGGAACAGCCGCCGGAGCAGGCGCCAATATCGCGTTTGCTTGCGATATAGTTCTGGCCGCCGATAATGCCGTTTTTGTGCAGTCATTTAGCAAGATTGGGTTGATTCCGGACAGCGGCGGCACATTTTTTCTGCCACGATTGGTAGGGGTACAACGAGCTAACATTATGTATTTACTGGACGAAAAAATTTCACCCGAAAAAGCAGTTAAAATGGGTTTGATTTATAAAGCTGTTCCGTCTGATAAGTTGATGGATGAAGCCGATAAAATTTGTCAAAAATTGGCATCTATGCCTACGAAAGGATTTGGACTCTATAAACGAGCGATCAACCAGTCCTTTGCCAATAATCTCGACAACCACCTTGATCTTGAAGCTGATTTACAAACCCAGGCTGGCGCCACCCATGATTATCATGAAGGGGTACAGGCCTTTTTAGAGAAACGAAAACCAGAATTTAAAGGAAAATGAATCAATCCATGTCGCACCAACTTTCTGAAGATGATGTAATTGGCGTAATTGGAGCCGGAACCATGGGGACGGGCATCGCCCAGGTTGCCTCTACATATGGCCACACTGTTTTTATTTATGATGCATATGCCGAACAGCTTGAAGATGCAGAGGAAGGATTGCGGAGCATTTTACAACGCCAGGTCGAGAAAGAACGCATGACACAACAGGAGGTTGACGGTATCCTCGATCGCATTAATTTTGTCGAAGATCTTACCGGTTTTGGAGAATGTGGGCTGGTTATTGAAGCAGTAATTGAAGATCTGGACATAAAACAGGATGTCTTTAAACGACTGGAAGGAATTGTGCCGAAAGATTGTATTCTGGCTACCAATACATCTTCTCTATCCATTGCTTCCATCTCGGCAGCCCTGAAAAAACCTGATCGTTTCTTAGGTATTCACTTTTTTAATCCTGCTCCGCTTATGCCGCTGGTTGAAATTGTACCGGGCATCACTACAAACAATGATAATACCAAAATGGCCCGCCAACTGATTGACGACTGGGGTAAAACCACCGTTCTTGCCAAAGACACACCGGGATTCATCGTAAACCGTGTTGCCCGTCCTTTTTACAGCGAAGCCATTCGTCAACTGGAGGAAGGTATTGCGAATGTACCTACCATAGACTGGGCTATGAAAGAGATCGGCGGTTTCCGAATGGGGCCTTTTGAGTTGATGGACTTCATTGGCCATGATGTTAACTACAAGGTAACCGAAACTGTTTTTAAAGAATTTTTCTACGATCCGCGTTTCAAACCCTCATTCACCCAAAAACGAATGGTTGAGGCCGGATATCTCGGCAAGAAAACAGGTAGAGGGTTTTACGAGTATGGCGATCACGCCGATAATCCTGAACCAATAAAAGATGAAAAACTCGGCAAAAAAATTGTCGACCGAATTGTAGCCATGCTCATTAATGAAGCATGTGATGCCGTTTTTCTGAATGTGGCGACTATAGAAGATGTTGATTTAGCCATGACCAAAGGCGTTAACTATCCCAAAGGGTTGCTCAAATGGGCAGATGAAATCGGCTTAGCTAAAGTATTGGATCGTATTTCTGCCCTGCAAACAGAATATCGCGAAGATCGTTATCGGCCGAACCCATTATTGAAAAGAATGGTACGAAACGACGAAACATTCTATGGATAGACAGAAACTGGCTCAAAAAGTTGTAGAAAAGATGATGGCTGATGACGCCTTCAGCCAGTGGATGAAAATTCAAATTATAGACGTAAAACCGGGCTTTGTAAAAATCAGCATGGAAATTCGTCCCGAAATGAACAATGGATTTAGCGTAACTCATGGTGGTATTACCTACTCCCTGGCTGATAGCGCTCTTGCTTTTGCATCCAACAGTTACGGCCGTGTGGCACTGGCATTGGAAAACAATATCTCGTATATGAAGAAAGTAAATGCCGGTGATGTGTTGACAGCAGAAACCGAGGAAATTAGCATTGGAAATACTATTGGCGTTTATAACATCACGGTAACAAATCAGAATGATGAAAGTGTGGCCTTGTTTAGAGGCACGGTCTATAGAATGAAGGAAAAACATATTAACAAGTAAAGAGTAACGAGTAGAAAGTATCAGGCAATGCAATTTTACCTGCGTGCTTTCTACTCATTACTTACTACTCATTACTTATTACCGTTATGTCAGAAGCTTATATTATTGATGCCATTCGAACCCCAATTGGTAAACTGCGCGGTGCACTTTCCCCTATTCGCGCCGATGATCTTGCCGCCATGCCAATCAAAGAATTGCTGAACCGTAATCAAAGTATTGATCCAAAACGTATTGAAGATGTAATTCTTGGCTGCGCCAATCAGGCCGGTGAAGATAACCGCAATGTAGCCCGGATGGCCTCGCTGCTGGCCGGGCTGCCTATTACCGTACCCGGCGAAACCGTAAACCGGCTCTGTGCTTCAGGGATGAGCAGTACTGTCAGGGCCTACCATGCCATTAAAGTTGGCGAAGGCGACCTGTTTATTACGGGCGGCATGGAGCACATGACCCGCGGACCGATGGTGCTGGGCAAAGGCTCCCGCCCCTATTCAGGAACCAATGAAATGCATGACTCTACCTTTGGATGGCGGTTTGTGAATCCCAAAATGGACAAACAGTACGGTTCCGAAGGAATGGGACAAACAGCCGAAAATATTGTCGATCAATACGATGTGAACCGAGAAGACCAGGATAAATTTGCAGCATGGTCGCAGCAAAAAGCTGGCAAAGCCACTGAAAACGGGCGCTTAGCCAAAGAAATCATGCCGGTCCCCATTCCCCAGCGTAAAAAAGAGGATCTTATCTTTGAGAACGATGAATTTATTCGTCCCCAAACCACTGCAAAAATTTTAGCTAAACTAAGCCCGGCTTTTCGAAAAGAAGGAACAGTTACTGCCGGTAATGCTTCCGGTTTAAATGACGGTGCTGCTGCTATTTTAGTTGCCGGAGATGCAGCAATCAGTGATTTTGACCTTCAGCCAAAAGCCCGGATCGTGGCCTCGGCCGTTGTTGGGGTTGAGCCGAGAATCATGGGAATGGGACCGGTTACAGCAACCGAAAAAGTTATGAAGCGTACAGGCCTTTCCCTTGATGATATGGATGTCATTGAGCTGAATGAGGCTTTTGCCGCCCAAAGTTTAGCGGTATTACGAGAACTCGGTATCGACGATGACGACGAACGTGTAAACCCAAACGGCGGTGCTATCGCATTGGGCCATCCACTCGGCATGACCGGCGCCCGACTGCTACAAACCGCTACCGTTGAACTTCATGAAAAGAAAAATGCTAAATATGCACTCTGTACACTTTGTGTGGGTGTTGGACAAGGCATGTCTGTAATCTTAGAAAAGACTTAGTTACTTGTTAATAGTTAATGGTTAATCGTGAGTTCCCATTAAGAAATAAAATCGTTTGAAGATTTTAAGATCTGGCAAAAAGTTGCTTGTATTCCGTGATGACACCATTGATTGCATCTGCTTATAAACGGATTTATTAGCTATCTCAAGAATGCAAAAAAACGATTAAAGAATCTGAGATTAGTTATGATATTGACTCTAAAAACCAATAACTCTTAACGAATACCGAAACCGTGATTTAC
>JAFGWN010000141.1 GCA_016937115.1 Balneolaceae bacterium
CCCACCCGTTCAAAAATACGGTCCACATTACGCGTGTGATGCTCAAGGTCAAACGCTTCGTCGATATCCTCATCCGTCAGGTTTGCCTGCACCGTTTCATCGGCTTCCACCAGGTCGCGGAACATTGTTTTTTCTTCCCAGGCCTGCATCGCCAGCGGCTGAACCGTATCGTACGCCTTTTCACGGCTTATTCCTTTGTCGATCAGTTGATGTAATACCCGTTGAGAGAATGTCAGGCCGAATGTTTTGTAGATATTGGCCTCCATATTTTCGGGGAAGATAGTGAGCTTTTCCACGACTCCTGAGAATCGGTTCAGCATATAATCGAGCAGAATAGTAGCATCGGGCAGGATAATACGCTCCACAGACGAGTGTGAAATATCGCGCTCGTGCCATAGCGGAATATTTTCATAAGCCGACATCATGTAGCCGCGAAGCACCCGGGAGCAGCCAGAGATATTCTCCGAACTAACCGGATTGCGTTTATGCGGCATGGATGACGAACCTTTCTGCCCCTTCCGAAAAAATTCTTCAGCTTCCCGCACTTCACTGCGCTGCAGGTGGCGAATTTCTACCGCCATTTTCTCCATCGTAGAACCAATCAGCGCCAAAACGGAAACGTAATGTGCGTGGCGGTCGCGCTGCAACGTCTGGGTTGATATCGGGGCTGGCTGCAAACCCAGTTTTTCACATACATACTCCTCTACTTCAGGCGGAATATTCGCAAAGGTACCCACAGATCCACTCATTTTACCAAACTCCACATCGGCGGCTGCTTTTTCAAACCGCTCCAGGTTTCGTTTCATTTCGGCATACCAGAGCGCACACTTCAGGCCAAAAGTTGTCGGCTCGGCATGAACGCCGTGCGTACGCCCCATCATCACCGTATATTTGTGCTTTTGCGCTTTCTCGGCCAGCACATTGATGATGTGATTCAAATCATCCCGGAGAATATCATTCACCTGCTTAAGGCGATAACCATTGGCCGTATCAACCACATCGGTAGAAGTGAGCCCGTAATGCACCCATTTTTTTTCATCACCGAGCGACTCCGACACCGAGCGGGTAAACGCGACCACATCGTGGCGGGTTTCCTTTTCAATCTCTTTGATGCGATCTACATCGAAGGAAGCCTTTTCGTAAAGGGTTTCAACATCGTTTTCAGGAATTTTCCCCAATTTGCTCCATGCCCAGCAAGCGGCCAGTTCTACCTGAAGCCAGGCGTTAAATTGATTCTCGAGCGACCATATGTCGGCCATTTCTTTGCGGGAATATCGATCTATCATGTATTGAGTATAAAGCTAAAATTTAAATGTAGCTTAAAGATAGGAGATTTATTAACAAATGGCAGACGGCAGAAATGAAATGTGAGACGACTTTTAACCTGTCGTCTCACATACGTCATTAATTTATTGCTGTGGAATCTTTATCCAGGTACCTTCCTGTATGGTTTCATTTAACTGAACCTGGTTGGCAATAGCAACCTCTTCGGCTGTTATATCAAGCGGTAGGTTATTAGGCAAGAATGATTCAAATGATCCGGTTCTATTCGCCCGGTACACGTTTAAACGCGCCGGCTGAATGTTAAGGATATCCGAATCATTGAGCCGGTCAAAACCATTGGAAGTCTGTACAAATGTATTGCTGTAGTTATTAAATTGCTCGGCGGTACTATACGTCACATATCGATAGATATTTCCATCATACTCCACGCTGTACAGATATATTCGTAAGTTCACACCATCCTGGGTTTGTGCAATTGCCGTTGCTTCATAGCCATTCAACCCGTTATTAGATGTGGCATTGCCTCCTGCAGGATTAACGCCCTCCTGACTTAAAAACTCATTAACCGATGCCCGGGCACTATTATTCTGTCCGTCAATCTGGAATATCATTATAGCATTCCCTTCCTGGTTAACAATTTGAACGGCTGATGGGGTATTGACCAACTGCCAGCTTTCGGGATACGGAAACTTAAATTCCAGCTCGGGATGATAAAACACGCCGTTCTCGGTAAATCCCTGCCGCGGATTATTTCCAAAAATTATATTGTCCAGCTGGTTCATATACTGGTCGGTATCTGTTTTATTCATCTGATACCCCTGGCTTCGCCAGTTCTCAGCCAATTCCGGAATTCGTTGTTCCCGTTGTGAAGGATCGGGGTGGGTTGAAGCCCACGTTGGTATGCTTTGGTCCGACTTTTCGGAAAGACGTTGCAACGTTGCAAAGAAATCAGCGCCTTCCGAAGCTTCATAGTTAGTTTTCGCCGCGTACTCAACACCCAGCTTATCTGATTCGCTTTCATCATCACGGCTGTATTTCAGGAATAATAGCTGAGCTGCCTGACTACCAAGATTCAGAATATTCCCACCGGGAATACCCAGCAACTCCTGTCCGGCTACCGCACCGCCGATCAATGCCAGTTGCCCCATCTGCTGTTCAAAAGCCCGCTGTGAAGCGTGGCGTGCAGCGACGTGGCCAATTTCGTGCCCGAGCACAACGGCCAGCTGGGCTTCATTCTCCAAATTAGCCATCAATCCGCGTGTGACGTATACATAGCCGCCGGGCAATGCAAATGCATTTACCACCGGGCTGTCGAGCACGCGAAATGTAAATTCTGTATTGCGATACTTGGCCTGCGTATCTTCCCCTCGCATATCGCTATTTGCAAGCACATCCTGGGCTACATTGTCAAGGTAATTCTGCAATCCCTCATCATCATACACACCATATTGCTGCTGAATCTGTTCATCAGCCTGGGCGCCTAACTTCTTTTCCTCTTCCCAGCTGTAACCATAGGCACGCCGGTTGCCGGTAACAGGGCTACGCTGAACGGTACAGGTAGAAAGGAAAAGTAAAAAGACAACTGCTGAAATAGCAGCCGAAGACCATTTTGTAAACCTTTTCATGCGTTGATCCATTTTATTTGCGATTGCTATTACTCAATCTTTTAAATGTTAATTTAGTCGGTATGTTCCTAAGTACAAAATATTTAGTTGGTTCGGCCCAAGCTCTGCCAGTGCTGTACAATCATAACCATAGCCAGCGTATCCAGTTCGCAATATTTAAGCAGGGCGTTCAACGCTTGTTTCTTGTGTTCATCTCGTAATGAATCGCTCAAAATTTTACCAAAAGTAACCATTGCTTCGGTACCACGCCCCACTTTAACGCCCGATTGCAGCGATCGCAGCAATTGATACGGATTTTTTGCCTCTTCTTTTTTTTCATCCCACTGCCACCACTGCATGCGCTCAAAGTTTGATCCCCTGCAAGGTTTTTGATAGCCTGCTTTCAAGGCGTCACTTACCGTAAGCACCGACTGCACCACATCTTTGATACTGAGCGAATCTGCCATATTTCTGTTATAATAATACCGCTTTACCAGTCGACTTAAATCAGCGAGATGCGGGCCACTTGAATTATTTGAATCGTTCCGCCGGATGATAGTCTCCAGCCACTCGATCAATTGCCGGGCATCATCGATCTGGTCCATTTCATTTTGCAGCTCCGTCCTTATTTTCTTTAAAGCTGATCGCTCAAAGTTCGAGTACTGTATAATTGTTCCTTTCTGTATATCCGGAACTTTTCTGAGCTGACGCACCAGCTCGTAGTTGGGATACGGGTCCTGCCCTTCAGCAATCCACTCAAAGTGCGATAACGCCCCATCCCTGTGCATAGTATGGCATGAAAACTGAAACAAAACCAACTGATACGGAGACCGATCTTTGCGAATAGGTACCGCATAATTTCCCGCTTCAAAATCCAGGAAATGAAGTGGATACTCCCAGCGATCCAATTCTTCCATTATAGGCCCTTTAACAATTTCTTCGGGTACTGCCTTACCCTGCGCCTGCATTACCTGTAATCCCTGGCGCTGTTTATGTGTAAATGCATTTTGCGAATCGGCAATAGATTTCAACGCAGGCAATTCGGCGGGAGGTATATTTTTCTGCAAATAGACCCCCTGCTCGATCCACCCGCTCACGCCCGGTCCAATCAAATCAAAAACATGCGCCGCTGATGCCGAAAATTCGGGTGCTGCATCCGTGGTTTTCCAGCAGTTGACAAATCCGCTCTGCTGCCCTTTTTCGACCTGCTCCTGAGCAATACGAAATTCACAATCCCTGCATTTTAACCCAACCTCAACCGGATGCCAGTCCCCGCTAAAATAATCCGTTGTAAGCTTGTCCAGCGTCTCAGAAAAAGAACGTTCATCCGGGAGAAGTGAATTCGCCCGATTTTCTAAAACATCGGACACATAGCCGGTAATATCCACTTCATAGAGCAACTCTTCATCGAATTGAGCACCGGGTTGCTGAATAATCCGGTTCAGCTTGTCTTCATTTGCCGCGGCTTTTTTATTTGGCAGCAACAGGTGGCACGAAAAGTTCAATTCCGGGTAGCACTGTTGCGTTACGTAAAGCTGGTAGGCGGCATCATAGATATACTGCTTCCACTTTTTGTGAAGCTGTCCATGGTGATTCGTGAGCCGGTGTTTATTCGGGTTGATGACTTTACTCTGGAGGAAATAAAGCCTTACCTCCTGTCCTTCTTTCACAACCAACGGCATTTTAGCCATTCGGCGCCGGTCAATAAAAACAGCATCAAAAAGAACCGCATCTGATGCGTTAAGTTGACTGTTTGTTTCCCGGGCCGCAGCCTCATGGTTGGTTTCGTTAATACGTATCCCCTGCGGATAACGACCGCGAACCAATATTTTTAACTGGTGCTTGTTGTACCCCGCATGTTCTATAAACGGTCGGATGCGCTCATCCTGCGGGTAGTGATGAGCGTAGTAATAAAGTTTGGTTGGGCATTGTATACCGGCCCGAAAGAGGTGCTTGGTAAAATATGTTTTGCGCTCAGGCGATTCACTCATATTATCCCACGATATTTACCTCGGGCACCAGCTTAATGTCAAACATTTCGTCCACCGACTGTTGAATCTTCTCAGCCAGCTGCCAGATCTCTTCTCCACTTGCCCCACCGTGGTTTACAATCACCAGTGCCTGCTGCCGGTACGTCCCTACCGATCCTGTCACCTTGCCTTTCCAACCGGCCTGTTCAATAAGCCAGCCGGCAGGCACCTTTGTTTGATTATCATCCATCGGGTAGCCGGGAGCCGAGGGATATTCACTTTTAAGGCTTTCAAATTTTTCGTTGCCTATAACAGGATTCTTAAAGAAGCTTCCGGCATTGCCCAGTTCGGCCGGATCGGGCAATTTACTATTTCGGATTTCGATAACAATATCGCTTATATCACGGATGGAAGGCGCCGTAATTTCTTTTTCATCCAGCTTTTGCTGAATAGCCCCATACGACGTGTTTAATACCGGATATTTGGAGAGCTTCAGCGTTACACTTGTTACCGCAAATTGCCCTTTCAATTCCTGCTTAAAGACACTATCGCGGTACGCAAATTCACAATCTTTTTTATAAAATATACGTGAACTAACACTTTTAAGTTCAACAGCAGCAAGGGACTCAAAAACTTCATCAAGCTCCACCCCGTATGCTCCAATATTCTGAATCGGCGCCGCCCCAACGGTGCCCGGGATAAGGGATAAATTCTCAATGCCGCCCCATCCTTTTTCCACACAATACCGGACCGTTTCGTGCCAGTTTTCTCCGGCTCCTACTTTCAGCCAAATATAATTTTCATCTTCTTTGATAACCTCTTTTCCCAAAATAGCAATGTGCAGAATCAGTCCGTTAAAATCATTGATAAAAAGCACATTGCTTCCTCCTCCCAAAACGAACAGAGGTAATGTCCCGTCATAGTTTTTAAGCAAAGACTGTAACTGTTGCTCGGATTGTACGCTGACAAATTTTTTAGCTTTTGCTGTAACATGCAGCGTATTGTAGGGCGTTAAATCGGTGTGCTCCTGAATGGCAGGCAAAGAATCAGACATTAAGATAACAGTTACTCTTCATTTTCGAGTGATTTTTTGGTGCGGGTGATATTATCAGGATTAACTTTCACGCGCAACTTGCGAACCCGGTTATTTGTGACCGAATGAATAGTGAGCTCCAGGCCTTTGTAAAAAACGCGTTCGCCCACATTGGGAATACGTTCGGTTAAATGGTATATCAACCCGCCGAGCGTTTCAAAATCATCGTCCGGCGCGGTAATTTCGCACTCCAGAATGTCTTCCATGTCATCCAGGTCAATCTTGGCATCAAACAGATACACGCCGCTTTTAAACCGGGTAAAAAGCTTTTCCTCATCCTCGGTGTATTCATCGGTGATGTCACCGACAATTTCTTCCAGAATATCGTCCAGGGTGATGATACCTTCCGTGCCCCCATATTCGTCTACCACTATAGCGATGTGCGTTTTTTCCTGCTGAAAATCGCGCAGCAGATCATCCAGTTTTTTTGTTGCCGGAATGAACAGCGCCTTGCGACCAATGGTGCGCCAGTTGATGGTTGTCCGTTCGATGTCGGAGTGAATGTATGGCAAAACATCTTTGGAATGGATGACGCCTAAAATCGTGTCAAGGTCGCCTTCGTACAGCGGCATGCGTGAAAGCCCTTTTTCGCGGATGTTTGTAATCACCTCATCGAGCGTCTGGTCGGTTGATATCGCCACGATGTTGGTGCGTGATGTCATAATTTCGCGCACGGTGGTTGTGCCAAATTCAATAACGTTTTCGATAATTTCGCGCTCATCACTGCGGATGGATCCCTCCTGCTCGCTCACCTCTGCCATCGTCATAATATCTTCGGATGTCATTTTACTGTTGGGCCGGGGCAGTTTCTTTTCAAGGATGATGGTACTATCGGCAATAAGTTTCGCAAGCGGCTTCAGCAAAATATAAAATACATAGATAAACCGGCTAAGCGCCCGCGAAGATTTCAGCGGATTATTAATGGCAATAAGTTTCGGCGTTATTTCACTTAAAATAAGAATTGTAAACGTAAGGGCCACAATCTCTACCGAAAATATAATCACTTCAGAAAAGCCAAGCGAATCGGCAACATATCCGGTTAAAACCGCTGCCAAAACCGACGATATAATATTGGCAAACGTGTTGCCGATAAGGATGGTTGCCAACAAACGGCGGGGACGCCGCAGCATGCGAACAATCAGCTGGTCGGCCGACCCCTCACTTTCACTCTTATCCAGCAGATCCTGCTGGTTGGAAATCGAAAAAAAAGCGACCTCGGATCCCGAAAAGATAGCTGAAAACACAAAACCCAGCAGCATAAAAAGCAGCTGAATCGATATATCAAATACACTCAGCGATTCATGGAAAATCTCTGCATCCTGTACCTGAAAAAGTAGTTTAAAAAGAAGAATAGGGTTAGCTATAAAATCCAATGAGATCACTCAATTGTTATTAACATACTAAAGCTACATACCAAACACAGATAGTGCAAAAATAAAATGCGCCAATAGCTGAAGCTACCGACGCATAAATGTTAAATATATAACGATTGATCGAATCCATTAACTAAAATGGCAAATCGTCATCAATATCATCAAAGTTCTCATCCAGATCCACACTGCTGGAAACCGGTTCTGAACCTTTTTTGTTGGGCGTTGACGGAGCGCTTCCGCCGCCACTGCCCTTACTGTCGAGCATGGTCATCTGCAGCGCTTTAATCTCGGTTGTATAACGGGTTTGTCCCTCTTTGTCTTCCCACTGGCGGGTTTGGATCGGCCCCTCGATATAAACCTGAGACCCTTTCTTCAGATACTCCTGGCAGATTTCAGCCGTTCGGCCCCACGCAACTACGCGGTGCCATTCGGTTTTTTCTTTCCACTCACCGCTTTTGTCTTTATAGCGCTCCGACGTGGCGATGGACATGTTTGCGACCGCGGTGTTTGACTGTGTATACCGAACATCCGGATCTTGCCCCAGCCGCCCGATAATCATTGCTTTATTTAGTGAACTCATAGTGGTTACCTCACTTCTGTTTTGTTATTTGTTACAAAGGTAAGACATATTTGGGAGGAATTCCTTACAGATTTTTTTTCAAGAAAACTCTAACA
>JAFGWN010000142.1 GCA_016937115.1 Balneolaceae bacterium
AATCAAACTACTCATCCCAGAGCCGCCAAAGTCTTCTGTCATCTGGCGTATAGCCTTTACCGGCGGACCTTCCACCGCACCGATAGCGGTTCCCAGCGAATCAAGCAATCGTATTTTCAACTGCTCAACTGCCTGTTCTGTAAGTTCATTAAATGATGCATCTTCTACGAATGCTGCTACGTCGTGTACAATCATAGACCTGCCTCTTGGTATTGTTTAAGGTGGGTTGAGGTTTTTGATGTAAATAAAAATTATTCATCCAGTGGAATAGCATAAGTGCAAGCATGATCGCCCGAGGCGATATGAGTTTTCCGCTCGGCCCGTTCATCAAATAGTTTTTTATAAAACATGGCCTCCAGCTTACAAGGCAGCTGGGTTTCTTTCACCACTTCGCTAAAAGGACAATTACATTCTTTTACCGTCAATGTTTTGTCTTCTTCATTGAAATCAAACTCAGGCATAAATCCTTCTTCCTCCAGCATATGTAAAAGGACCGCTAACTTTGATTGCATACTATCTTCGGTAGATTGATCCATACGGTAACGTGCTTCATCCAGTCGTTCTTCCCAAAAGATCCGAAAAAATTCTTCTATAGTATCTTCCTCACCCCGCGATTTTAGAAAGCTGAGCATTTCCTTAATCATTCTTGCTTCAGCAGAGGGATACAAGCCATGCCCACTGGGCGTCAACTGGTACTGAAGGCGGGGGCGGCCGGGACCTGAACGGACATAATCGCGCTCAATGTAGCCGTCTCGTTCTAACTGCAAAAAGTGTTCGCGTAACGTAGTTTTAGCCAATTCGGTATGTTCAACCGCCTCATCAATCGACAGCGTTCCCTTTCGTTTGATGCGATCAAGCAGTTCTTTTTTTGAGCCTGTAAACATATCAATAAGTACTAAACATTAAGAGTGATAGTGTGCCTTATGCGGCCGCAAGCTTCTTTTGTACAAGAGGAAGAATAATTTCTTTCTCCTTTTTAAACTGATCATTCAGGCCTGAAAACAACAGCTCAAAGTTTTGGTTCAGAATGCGCAGTGTAGAACAGGCACCCGGTGGATTTTTAAAACCACGTCCTTTCTCCCGGACCTTTTCCATATAATGGTGCAACTGCTTTTGATCCTCTTCAATTATTTTCATGCAGCGGTCCAATTCACGTATAGTGCCGTCCAATACACTTCCATGATCATTTTCTAATTTTTCGATCAGCCTGAACAGCTTTTTTTCTTCAAACTTAAAGTAGAGCCTTACCTTGCCTTCAAAACCTTCAAAATGCCATTGCATATTTTTCAGCCAGGGATATTGGTTTCCGTGAATCTGTAACACCCTCGGAAAATTCGTGCTGATTTCATTCAGCAATTCCAAATTAGGATCATGAAACTCTGTTTTTAAATAGTTACACCATGCTGCTGCATTTTCACCGAAGTTGGATTGTTCCTGAGGTGTATTGTCAGTTTTAGAATCATTGGGGACCGATAAGTATTTTTTAATCCATTGCAACACTTCTACTTCACTCCACTGCCGCTGTTTACAGACCGCACGCAGCGTTTCATCCATGTGCTCAGATGGTTCCAGACCAATAGAGGCCAGCATTTCAGCCGCTTCATGGTTAATCGACACAATATGAGAGATCGTGGAATCGGGCGTCAGTTCCGCAAGCGATTTATTCGTTTCTAATGCCATTTTCGTAAGTCTGGTTACTTTTTTACTGCGTTATCAAAATAAGAATATTTTTAGGATGAAGCAATAAAAAAGGTTAAAACCGTTTTTATAGTTGCTATTAATTTTTGGTAAACTTACCTTTTATCAGAAAGAAATTTAAAACCTCAAGTTAGATTGCTTTATGGCCTATGTTGTAACCGATCCGTGTATCCAGTGCAAACACACCAATTGTGCAGCCGTTTGTCCGGTTGATGCTTTTCGAGAAGGACCGAATTTCCTGGTAATTGACCCCTGGGAGTGTATCGACTGTGACGCCTGCGTCGCCGAATGCCCGGAAGAAGCCATCTTTCCCGATGATGAAGTGCCCATGGAATGGGTGGATTATATTGAGCTTAATGATCGTCTTTCAGAAGAGTGGGCAGACCATGTGATCAATGAATCAAAAGAAGCTTTGCCAGAAGTCGATGAATGGAGCAACCGCAAAAACAAGCGTAAGCATCTAATTGAGAACTGGGATGACGTAAAGCCTCTTGAGTAGTAAGTATAAGTAATCTTTCCTCCATAGATCGGCGCGGGATAGCTCGGTAGTTCAGTGATGTGATTGATCCCAAGCAGGGTGTTAATATTGTAGATCTGGGCCTGATCTATAAAACTACTTTATCTTTTTTGCTCTAAGTAAATAGTGCTTATTTCGTACCAAATTATATTGCTTCTAAATAGAATGTTAAGTAAAATCTAATATCGATATTAGAATATGAATATTAGATTATAATTGGCGTAGAAGTTACATGAAACTACTTTCCCAGGGTTCACAATACGCCATCTCCGCTGTTATCACACTCTCCAAACAACCGGAAAGTAAAACGGTTTCAGCAGCAGCCCTGGCGAAACCACTCAATTGTCCGGCAGCATACCTTTCCCAGATACTATCAAAACTCAAACCGTCAGGTATTATCAAATCGCGGAGAGGCTTAAACGGCGGCGTCTGCCTGGGCCGGCTTCCAAAAGAGATTACCTTACTGGAAGTAATACAGGCCATTGACGGCACCGACTTTTTTGAGCGCTGCTTTCTTGGCATAGAGGGCTGCGGACATATAGAGCCCTGCCCTTTCCACGCTTTCTGGTCGAAAGAACGTAATAAAATTCAACAGTGGCTAAGGAATACCACCTTCGATACAGTCGAAGAAGCAGTAACCGATGCCTGGTTCGATCTGCGGCTCCAATTTTCGTAATAGTGTAAAAAAATGAATTCTGACATCCTCACAGCCAATACCTCGCTCTGTTACCATTGCGGTGATGATTGCAATGAGCAAGCGGTGTATGCAGATAACAAACCATTTTGCTGCCATGGCTGCAAAATGGTCTATCAGATCCTGGATGAAAATGAATTAAACACCTATTACTGCCTCGAAGATCAGCCCGGAATCTCATGCAAGAACGTAAAACAACCATCGCGATTTGAATACCTTGATGACCCATCCGTGCGCGACAGACTTATCGATTTTAAGAACGAAGGTTTCGTTTCAGCCAGTTTCTACATTCCCAACATCCACTGCACATCATGCGTATGGCTGCTTGAAAACCTGTTTAAACTTGATAACGGCATCACCAAAAGCAGCGTCAATTTCCTGAAACGAGAGCTAAGCATTTCATTTAGGGAACAAGAAACAAGTCTGCGGGCCATTGCAGAATTACTTACCTCAATCGGCTATGAACCTGAGCTTCGGCTGGAAAAGCTGGACCGAAACGCTCCCACATCACCCGATCGGCGCCTTTGGCTTAAGCTTGGCTTAGCCGGCTTTGCTTTTGGTAACATCATGCTGCTAAGCTTTCCAGAGTATCTTTCAGGATCAACGCTGGATGCCCGGGGATCATTCTATACCTTTTTCGGCATCCTGAATATTGCGTTAGCCTTACCTGTGCTGTTGTACTGCAGCAGTGATTACCTGAAATCGGCATGGGCTGCGGTAAAACAGGGTGGCATTAACCTTGATGTGCCTATTTCCATCGGCATTTTAGCCCTCTTTCTGCGCAGTGTTTATGAAATTACAACCGGAATCGGAGCGGGTTACATGGATTCCTTTACCGGGCTGGTATTCTTCCTGCTCATCGGGCAGATGGTACAAAAAAAGACCTATGAGCGCTTGTCCTTTGATCGCGACTACAAATCCTATTTACCTATGTCGGTTACTACGCTGAATGACAGCGGAGAGGAAAAATCACAATCGATTGATCAATTGACTGAAGGCGCCCGTATGCTAATTCGTAATAAAGAATTGGTACCAGCCGATGCGATACTCCTCTCCGAAAGCTGTTTTGTTGATTACAGCTTTATTACCGGTGAATCGGAACCGGTGGAGGTACAACGGAGCGAAACCATCTACGCCGGCGGGCGATTGATAGGTGCCGCGGCCGAAATGCAGACCGTTAGGGAAGTATCAAACAGCTACCTCACCAAACTCTGGAATGATGCCGCTTTTGAAAGTACATCCGGGGAACCAACCGTGAGCTCGCTCGCCGATCGCATCAGCCCCCATTTTACCCTGGCCGTATTATTGATAGCTGCCAACGCAGGCATCCTTTGGCTTACGGTAAGCACGGAAATGGCGCTTACAGTTTTTACCTCGGTGCTAATCATCGCATGCCCGTGTGCGCTTGCGTTATCAACGCCGTTTACGCTGGGTTCAGCGCTCAATATCTTTTCCCGAAATGGCCTATACATAAAAGGCATAGAAGTAATCGAGGGTCTGGCTGCTGCCAATACCCTTGTTTTTGATAAAACCGGCACCCTAACCAAAGCCGACCAGGCAGATGTTACCTATCATGGTGAATCCCTTTCTGATTATGAATTAGGGTTACTATCAGGCGCGTGCAAGCAATCCGTTCACCCGCTTAGCCAAAAGATTTCAGCTCATATAAAAACACCCGCCAACCGCGACATTCAAAACTTTAACGAAAAAATTAACCGGGGTATCACCGCCACGGTCGACGGTCACCAGCTTCTTATTGGATCAGCCGATTTTGTTCATGGGCGTAATCAGAATGGAGCCACTGCAGCAAATGAACCTATAGCGGCTTCCATTGTACATGTTGCCATAAACGACCAATGGAAAGGGTATTTTGAAGTGAGTAGTCCCTATCGGCCGGGTATTAAAGAATTGCTGGATAGCTTCAAAAATCGCTTTTCAACCTACCTTATTTCGGGGGATAACGACGCACAGCAGCATCAGTTTGCACCCTATTTTGATAATGCATCACTGTTGTTTAACCAGACACCTCAGCAAAAACTCGACTTCATAAAAGCACTGCAAGAAAACGGTCAACAGGTAGTGATGATTGGCGACGGATTGAATGATGCGGGCGCCCTGAAGCAAAGCGATTTTGGCATTGCGCTGACCGATAATATAAGTTCGTTCACTCCGGCCTGCGATGCTATACTCAGCGGGCCGGCGCTCAAGAAGGTAGACTCATTCATATCCTTCGCTCAAGCCAGCATGCGCATTATCAAATTCAGCTTTGGGTTATCACTGGTTTATAATCTGGCAGGGCTAAGCTTTGCTGTGGCTGGCCAGCTTTCGCCGCTGGTAGCGGCGATACTTATGCCGCTAAGTTCAATCAGCATTATGCTGTTTACAACGGCAAGCACCCATTTAACCGCAAAAAAGATGGGGCTACAGACATGGAAATAATCTTTTTTTTAATCGGATGCAGCCTGCTGGTAGCTCTCATATTTTTAGGGCTCTTTTTCTGGTCGGTGCGCAGCGGACAGTACGATGATGCACATACGCCTGCGATGCGCATTCTATTTGATAACACTGATTCTGATTCCAAGGACAACACAACAAACAATACAAAAAGCACACACGATTAATGGCTGCAGATATATTTTACTACGACAATAAGATCGTCAAGAAATTCGGAATTGCCACTATTTTATGGGGTATCATCGGGTTTCTTGTCGGATTGACGATAGCTCTGAAACTGGTTTACCCAGATTTTCTCGGCTTTATCCCTGAACTCTCCTATGGACGGTTGCGTCCGCTACATACCAATGCGGTGATATTCGCCTTTGCGGGCAACGCTATTTTCTACGGCGTATATTATTCCCTGCCGAGGCTCTGTAAAGCACCGATGTGGAGCAATACACTCAGTAAAATTAATTTTTGGGGATGGCAGGCCATTATTTTGTCGGCCGTGATAACACTCCCGCTGGGTTTTAACACCAGTAAAGAGTATGCCGAACTGGAATGGCCTATCGATATCGCCATCACCGTAATCTGGGTAGTGTTTGGTATTAACATGCTGATGACCGTCTGGAAACGTCGCGAGAAGCACTTATACGTAGCAATCTGGTTTTACATTGCAACATTTGTGACAGTAGCGGTACTTCATATTGTAAATTCCATAGAAATTCCCGTCACTTTCCTGAAAAGCTATCCTGTGTATGCCGGTGTGCAGGATGCACTGGTGCAGTGGTGGTACGGGCACAACGCTGTGGCATTCTTTTTGACGACGCCATTCCTGGGCATCATGTATTATTTCATACCAAAAGCAGCAAACCGGCCGATCTTTTCATACCGGCTTTCAATCGTGCATTTCTGGTCGTTGATTTTTATTTACATCTGGGCGGGTCCGCACCACCTGCTTTATACCGCCCTTCCGGGCTGGGCCCAGGCGCTGGGTACGGTATTCAGCATTATGCTTATTGCGCCATCATGGGGCGGCATGCTTAACGGGCTGCTTACCCTCCGTGGGGCGTGGGATAAAGTTCGCGAAGATCCCGTGCTGAAATTCCTGGTGGTAGGTATTACCGCTTACGGCATGGCTACATTCGAAGGTCCCATGCTTTCCATCGGCAATGTTAACGCAGTAGCGCACTATAGCGATTATATCATTGCCCACGTGCACTTGGGCGCCCTGCTGTGGAACGGTGGCCTCACCTTTGCGATGCTCTATTACATCACCCCGCGGATATACAAAACCAAGCTTTATTCCACCAAACTGGCAAATGTGCACTTCTGGTTTGCCACCATGGGAGCGGTATTTTACGTCGTGCCCATGTACTGGGGTGGCATCACTCAAAGCCTGATGTGGAAAGAGTTTACCAGCGAAGGCCTGCTTCAATATCCTAACTTTTTAGCTACAGTTGAACAAATCAGGCCGATGTATATACTACGCGCCGTCGGAGGTTCACTCTTCATCATTGGTGCCTGTTTCTCGGTGTATAATTTGTTCAGAACTGCACGGAGCGGTTCGCTTGTATCGGAAGAGCAAGACCAGGCACAGCCTATCAAGGATTATTCACCGGATAAAGGAGAAAAATGGCATCGGCGTCTCGAAAGTAAACCACTGCAACTTACCGCGCTCACCTTGGTGGTCATACTCATCGGCGGTATCATTGAATATGTACCAACAGCAGTAGTTGATTCAAATGTACCCACTATTTCCAGTGTAAAGCCGTATACTCCGCTGGAGCTGGAAGGCCGCGACATTTACATCGCCGAGGGCTGCAATAACTGTCACTCGCAGATGATTCGCCCCTTCCGATCCGAAACCGAGCGCTATGGCGAATACTCCAAGGCCGGCGAATATGTATATGATCACCCATTCCTGTGGGGATCAAAACGTACCGGGCCCGACCTGCACCGTATCGGCGGCAAATATCCCGATTCGTGGCACCTGCGCCATATGCACGATCCCAATTCAACATCACCGGGATCCATCATGCCGGCGTACCCGTGGCTGCTTGAACAAGATATGGACATGGAAACAATTGATGAACGCATTTCAGCATTGCAAGCAGTGGGAGTACCATATGCCCGTAGCTATGAAGAGCAAGCGATGGCCGACATGAAAGCACAGGCTGAGGAGATCACCAATCGCCTGCACGAAAACGGATTCCGTGAGGTAGATGGTATTGAAATTACATCTGAGAAAAAAATAATTGCTCTTATTGCGTACCTGCAGCGGCTCGGAATAGATATCAAAGGCGAAAACAACCCTTTCCAGGGACTGCCATCCGATAAGGTCGTAAGCGAGCAAGTGAAATCTAAACAAGCGGAGGATAAGTAAGCGCGATGTATAAAGAAGTACTACGATCAATTGAAGGCATCGGTATTTTTCCCAGCATTGCGCTGGTGATATTCCTGGCCTTCTTTGTTGGCCTGATTATTTACCTGATCAAAAAAGGGCGGGCGTATTTTCAAGACGTTGCCCGCCTGCCGCTTGAAGATCCGGATGATACAAATAACAACAATAAGTATGAGGAATCATGAAAGTATTTGACGACGAAAAAGATAAGCTAATGGATCACGAGTACGACGGCATTCGTGAACTGGATAACCATATGCCAACCTGGTGGCTCTGGCTGTTCTACTTTACTATTGCTTTTGGGGTGGGATATATGCTGTACTACCAGGTTTTTGGCTGGGGACCTACCCAGCACGAAGAGTATGAGCAGGAAATTGCCGCAGCTGAAGCCAAATTTGGGTCCCCGGAAGAACAAAACCCTGTTGAAGATTACACATGGACGGTCTCTACCGAGGCGGCAGATATTGCAGCCGGGAAAAAACTTTATATGAGTACCGACCAAATTTGCTTTACTTGTCACGGTGGTAACGGTCAGGGTATGGTGGGGCCGAACCTGACCGATAGCCTGTGGCTGCACGGCTGCCAGCCCAAAGACATTGCTTCCAGTATTATTAACGGCTACCAGGAACAGGGCATGCTGCCGTATGGAAGCGGATCGAAAATAAGCAATGAGAACGTGCAACAGCTGGTCAGCTATATAGCTTCACTGCAAAAGACGGAACCTGCCGGAGCCAAAGAGCCGGATATGACCCGTGCCAAGCCCTGTAGAAAGGGTCCGCTGACGCATGAGGAGTCGTAACTACAAAAGCGAATTCATATCCAAAACAGCAAAAAATAAAATTAACCAGTATGTCACCAGATAAAGATCGCCGAATAGACCAAGATTCTTTTCGCGATCATCTTGCAACAGTTGATGAAGAAGGGAAACGCAACTGGATTTTTCCTAAAAAGCCCAGCGGACGCTACTATAAAGCGCGAAATGTAGTAGCCGTATTGCTATTGCTTTTTTTCTTTTCCGGCCCCTTCATCACCATTAATGGCCAACCCCTGCTATTGCTGAATATATTGGAGCGGAAGTTTGTGATATTTGGTATGGCGTTCTGGCCGCAAGATCTGGGTTTACTGGTGTTCGGGGCACTCTCGCTCATTGTATTCATCGTGCTCTTTACCGCTGTTTTCGGCAGGCTCTGGTGCGGCTGGGCCTGTCCGCAAACTATTTTTATGGAGATGGTATTTCGGCGCATTGAGTACTGGATTGAAGGGGATCGTGCCCAGCAAATTCGATTAAACCGGTCGAAATGGGACTGGAATAAAACTTGGCGTAAAACGCTGAAACACGGAGTATTCTTTGGCATCGCCTTTCTTATTTCGAATTTGTTTTTAGCGTACATCATCGGTAAAGACCAGCTATTTACCATCATCACCGATCCACCCTCACAGCATTTGGCAGGGCTGGCCTCTATAACGATTTTCAGCGGCGTATTCTACGGCGTGTTCGCCTTTTTGCGAGAGCAAGTATGCCACTTTATTTGCCCCTATGGCCGCATGCAGTCGGTGCTGCTTGATAATAATTCCATTAACGTAATGTACGACTACCAGCGGGGTGAGCCGCGCACAAAAGTTTCCCAGCGTGATGATCTGGGACGAAAAGCCACCCTCGAGGATCTCGGCATCTCCCCCGCAACGCTTTATGGCGATTGCATCGACTGCCATCAGTGCGTTCGGGTGTGTCCCATGGGTATCGACATCAGGAACGGTACGCAGCTCGAATGCATCCACTGCACGGCATGTATGGATGCCTGTGACGATGTGATGGATAAGATCGACCGGCCTCGCGGACTCATCCGCTACTCTTCCGAAAATGCCATCAGTGAAGAGAAGGAAAAAATATTAACGCCTCGCGTAGCCGGATACAGCGGAATACTGGCCGTGCTGTTGATTACATTTTTTTCGCTGCTTGGCATGCGTGCTGATACCGAAACCTCCATACTGCGCCAGCCGGGCACGCTCTACCAGACCCTGCCCGACAACCGGTACAGTAATATTTATGAGATAAAGATCATCAATAAGACCTTCGACACCATCAGCTATGATCTGCGCCTGCAAAGCCCGGACGGCGAACTGACTCCCCTCGGTAACATCAGCGAGGTTCCACCCCAGGGCATAACAAAAGGACGACTCCTGGTTAAGCTGCCGGCCGAACTTCTAACCGGAGCGAAAACCGAATTGATATTTGAAGTATATGCCAACGGAGAGCATGTAGAAACGATAACCTCTGGCTTCATCAGTCCCAATAATCCAAACTCCAACGCCCGAAATGAGTAACAAAGAGCAATCCAAAAAGACAATCAGCTTCAACTGGGGCACCGGCATTATGGTTGCGATTATCCTGTTCATCATAACCACACTCAGCGTAGTTGCCTACCTGGTAAGCCTGGATTATCACGTAGTGGCCGAAAACTACTACGAAAAAGCTGAAAAGTATCAGCAGCATATCGATCGGGTTGAGCAGGCAAGTGCAATGGACCAACCTGTGGAGATTACCCTGGCGGCCGACAAGCGATCTCTGACTATCACCTTCCCTTCTTCAGTATCAGTGGATGATATTACCGGTAGCATCAAACTCTACCGGCCCAGCGACTCCTCCCAAGATCGAAACTTGAAACTTGCGCTTAACACCAACCGCACCCAACACATTGAAACGAAAAGACTTATAGGGGGTAAATGGATTGTGAAGTTACAATGGTCGTCGGATACTGAGAAATACTATACCCAAAAAGATATCTTTTTATAGAACCATGGAAACCTGGACAGCATTGGCAATAGGATTCTTCGGCAGCTTTCATTGCATAGGCATGTGCGGGCCAATTGCACTTGCACTGCCCGGCCAGGATAGCTCCACCTTTAGGCTGATAACCGGGCGGCTGCTTTACAATATCGGGCGAATAATTACCTATAGCCTGCTCGGTGCCCTCTTCGGCCTTATCGGTCATTCCATTGTACTGGCCGGCCTGCAACAATTCCTGTCGATTGTACTGGGCATCGTAATCATAATCACCGCCATTTCACAAAATAAGCACCTTGGAAATTGGAAAACAACGATGGGGCTGGCCCCGTTTTTCGAAAAACTGAAGACCGTTATAAGCGCTCAATTTAAAAAAAGAGGCCAACGTACTCTTTTTACTATTGGTATTTTAAATGGCTTGCTGCCCTGCGGATTTGTCTATATTGGGCTGGCCGGTTCAGTAACAACCGGTTCAATAGCCGGTGGCGCGGTATTTATGGCTCTGTTCGGGTTTGGTACGCTGCCCGCTATGCTCGCGATCTCATTGGCACCCGGAATGATCAGCGTGGAGATGAGAAGAAAAATAAACAGTGTGACACCGTTATTGGCGGGCGGGCTGGGCCTATACTTGATCTATCGAGGTACTATGCTATGATGAGCATCATGCATTACCCGTAATCATTGATAAACTATTATGTAAATAATTAAATAAGTGCTTAAAAAGTATTCGTAAAACCTATAAGTTTCACCAACAAATATGAGTAACCAAATAACCCTAACATACAGTTCATATACTTACAAGCTATGATAAAAACTAAACTATATCCTATACTCTTACTTACGTTAGCACTGTTCGTTAGCGCCTGTTCAGGCGGTTCTGATGACAGTCAAACCGAGAACAATGAAACTCAAGCGACAGAATCCACCACCGAAGCTTCTGATGATGTACGCACAATAGATATTATCGGCATCGATAAAATGAAGTTTGTTGTGAAAGAAGAAGGAGAAATGCTTGGAACAGCAAGCACGGTCGAAACTGCGCAGGGCGATAGTTATATACTGCTTGAAAGCATTGACGCCAAACCAGGCGAAAAGATTCGTATTCGTTTGACTACCAAAAGTCAATTGCCCCCCCAAGCTATGTCGCACAACTGGGTACTGCTTAACAAGAACGCCGATCCGGCCACTTTTGCAAATGCTGCAACGGGAGCCAGTGACAATGATTATATCCCGTCAGATATGTCGGATCAAATTATTGCTCACACCGCGATGGCCGGTGGCGATGAAACAGTGGAAGTTACCTTTACGGCACCAGAAGAGACAGGCGATTACCCATACCTATGCTCGTTCCCTGCTCACTTTAGTGCCGGCATGAAGGGCGTGCTTAACGTTCAGTAAGCACATACGAGCTCTATAATTAAACGGGGAGGCTGCTTTGCAGTCTCCCTTTTTTAATGAAAAATCCCTTTTATAATGTATCACCTCTCTGTTTTCATCCACATTCTTGCTGCTATTTTCTGGATTGGCGGCATGCTCTTTACGAGTGCGGTGTTGGTACCTGTTTCGCGGCATAAACTGCTTAAAAAGAAAAAAGGCGCATTCTTCACGCTCATTGGTAAAAAGTTTAGCCGCATATCCTGGGTACTTTTCATCGTACTGATTATTACTGGCGTTACAAACCTGCTGGCGCGCGGCTACCCCTTTTCCGCTTTGATAACGGCTGGTTTTTGGAATAGTTATTTGGGAAGCAAGCTCTTTATCAAACTTTGCTTGTTTGGCGCGGTGCTTATCATTAGCGGTATTCACGATTTTTATGCTGGCCCCAAGGCTGCACAGTTAATAGACGAACAGCCCGATGGCCCCAAAACAAAGCGCATGCAGAAACTCTCGAGCTGGCTGGGACGATTTAATTTAGTTCTGGGATTGGGTATTCTGTACTACGCCATGCGGCTGCTGCGGGGTTAAATTGAAAACCATATAAGCTCCTGCCCTAATTTAGATTACTTTTTAAAGTCCTGATAACATCATATAATATCAGATGTGTACGTAAACTGCGTATAAAAAATTAAGTAGCAACATGATCAAAGATTTTCTGAACTTCCTTAAACATGTCCGGGTGGGGTACCTGCTTTTTACCTCATTTCTTATTTTGGGACTCTTTTTCGGAGCTTTTGAAATCATTAAGATCGTTTTTTGGGATGATACCTCAGACCAGTCACTCCAAATTCTCTATTTCAGCAGAGGGGTAATTGTCTCTCTCTCATTAATGGTGTGGGCAGCCTGGACGGTCTATAATTATCGTGAGCTGTACCAAGAGCAACTTGATACAACCGAACAGAAATACCGGGATATTATAGAACATTCGGCTGATGCAATCATAACACTCAACAATGATAACAAAATCACTTCCTGGAACAAAGGAGCAGAAGATATTTTAGGATGGAAGGCGGATGAAATTACAGGAGCATCACTGGAAAAAATTATCCCCCGGGCAGTTCTGGAGAAAGATGAGCTGAAACATATCCGGGAGACGATACACGCCAATGGATCTATAACTAATTACGAAACAGAACGTTTACATAAGAATGGAGAAAATATCCTCGTTTCATTGACTGAGTCTCTTATCCGCAATGAAAATGACGATGTTATTGGCCGGTCAAAGATTTTACGCGATCTTACCGACCTTAAAATCAGAGAGGAGCAAATTCAACACTCCGAACGACTGGCTACTGTAGGTCATATGGCGGCCGGCGTGGCCCACGAAGTAGGAAACCCTCTTACCGCCATATCCTCATTGGTGCAGGTTTGCCAGCGCAAAACAGACGATCCCTTTGTTCAGGACCAACTAAAAAAAGTGCGGGATCATATCCAGCGCATCACAAAAATTGTGCGTGACCTGGTAGATTTTTCGCGTCCCTCCAGCCTGGAATCGGAAATGATGAGGTTGAATTCTATCATAAAATCTGCAGTAGGACTTTTAAAGCATGATGCCCGCTGCAGCGACGTGGATTTTAGCATGCAACTAACACCCGACCTTCCCCGGTTACAGGGTGTACCCGACCAAATTCATCAGGTACTCGTAAATATTTTGCTGAATGCTGTAGATGCAATGGAAGGGGTAAAACATCCGGCCATCACTATAAAAACCAGGAAGGAAAATAATTTTATTAAAATTTCAATCACAGATGTGGGCACAGGTATCTCCGAGGACAAACAAAACCGTATTTTTGAGCCGTTCTTTACGACTAAAGATGTTGGTAGCGGTACCGGCCTGGGCTTGTCGGTCAGTCACGGTATTATTACAGAAATGGGAGGAACTATTGATGTAGAATCAGTACCGGGTGAAGGAACCACATTTACCATAATTTTACCCGTTCAACAAAAACAAATCGAAGAAGGACCAGCATGATAGGATCTATTTTAATAGCCGACGATGAAGAAGAAATACGCAATTCACTATCTATCGTATTACGCGAAGAGGGATACCGGTGTGCCACCGCGCCCAATGGAGCCACGGCTATCGAAGCACTCAAAGAACATTCGTTTGATATTCTTATTACCGATCTTAAGATGCCCGGTGCCAACGGAATTGAGGTACTTGAGCAGGCGTTAAACCATTCCAAAAATACAATGACCATCATCATTACTGCCCATGCGACGGTCGAAACTGCCATACAGGCGCTGCGCAAAGGCGCGGCCGATTACATCCTGAAACCGCTCGATTTTGATGAAGTAATTCTCCGCATTGAAAACCTGCTGAAGCAGAAAAACCTGATACAGGAAAATAAATATCTGCGAGAGCAGATCGACCAGGAATTTAACTTCAACCATATTATTGGGGAAAGCGCTGCTATGAAAGAGGTGTACCGAATGGTTAAACGGGTGAGTGATGCGATCAGTAATGTGCTCATTACCGGGCCCAGTGGCACCGGCAAGGAACTGGTGGCGCGCGCTATCCACTCTAATGGACCACGCTCTTCTAAGCCGTTTATTGCGCTCAATTGCGGTGCTATTCCCAAAGACCTGGTAGAATCGGAACTATTTGGTCATAAAAAAGGGTCATTTACCGGCGCTATTTCTGACAAAGATGGGGTTTTTGTGGCTGCTAACAAAGGTACCGTTTTTCTGGATGAAATCGGTGAAATACCGTTAAACCAGCAGGTAAATTTACTTCGTGTGATCCAGGAGCGTGAGGTCAAACCAATTGGCTCAAATAAGATGGTACGCTTTGACACGCGTATCCTTGCCGCAACCAACAAAGACCTTGAACAGGAAGTAGAAGAAGGCAACTTCAGGGAGGATCTGTATTATCGGCTGAATGTAGTGGAAATCCCCCTGCCGACCCTGCAGGAACGAAAAGAGGATATTCCATTGCTGGCCCAGCATTTCTTGCAAAAATACAGCCGGGAACTGAATCGTCCGGTCAAAGGTATTACGGGGGATGCCATGGGTGCACTAATCTCATTTGAGTGGAAAGGCCAAGTACGCGAGCTTGAAAATATTATCGAACGTTCGGTGCTGCTCGGAGATGGCGAATTTATTACCCTGGATGACCTGCCACGCAGTGTCCGCGAATCCAATGGCGATATTGACTATGATTCGGATTCCCTGGAGGATGCTGTTCAAACATTTGAGAAACATCATATCTTGAGTATGCTAAAAAGAACGGATGGCAACAAAGCAGAAGCCGCACGCCTGCTGGGAATCGATCCTTCCACTCTCTATCGTAAAATGGAGCGGTACCAAGTTGAATCTTAAAACAACACGTTTACATAAATATTTAAAGCTATTTGCTGCAACCAACAGCTTGTATAGCCTTAACTTTTTACCAATTGGTCATTTCGATAGGCTACTAAACGATTGGTCTGACAGGGAAAAACCTCGCCGTACCGATATGGACACCTGCGAAATAATGTCCATCTGAACTTACACCGAGCTTACCACACTTTTCTCTCTTTCAGTTTTTTATTTCTACTGTAATATTAAGTTGTTGGCATCGCATCAAAATCAGGTTTTACCGTTATTACCGGCAACTTAACATGCCGGGCTATATTTTCGGCTGTGGAACCCAGAAATGCATGCGCCAGACCGGTGTGCCCGTGGGTCGTCATCACTACTATATCTGCATTCTCGGTAGCGTACTCTGCGATGGCATAATGGGCTGAAATTCCTCGCTCTATAACCATATTCACATTAACGGTTCGGCTCGAATCACTCTCATAATACACCAGCTGACTTTCAAAATTCTCTCCCTTTCGCAACTCCACGTTGTCCCAAGAGTTTGTAAAAAACTTTTCCAACCCACTGTAAATAGTATCCCGAATGTTTTCATCGACCGATTTAAGTGGATTATTCATCGCACTCTCGGCGACTGTGCCATACAACTCCTGCACATGAAACAAGGTGATGGTAGCATTGAATGTTAATGCAATGGATGTAGCCAGCGGCAACGCCTTTAAGGACAGCTGCGATCCATCGGTGGGTAGTACTATATTGTTAATTGTATCCAAATTCGACTGTCCGGTTGACAGTACCGGTACATCTGAATACCGAATTACTTTTTCGGCTACGCTGCCAATCATAAAATTAGAATCATGCTCCCCGAGTGTAGCCATCAATACAAGATCGTATTCTCCTTGTTCGGCATGCTTTGCGATAGCCCATGAAGGTTTGGGAGCAATGTGTACAATGCCTTCCCCTTTAGTATCTGGTTTTAGATAATCATCCATCAACCTCTTTATTTTGTGAGATGCCTGTTTTTTTAGCTGTGGATAGAGATCATCATCCGTTTTTAGGGGTACACTCAGCTTGGCTATACTTTTGTTGTAATAATGTAAAGTCTGGATAATGTGAATAAAATCGACAGTAGCCCCAAACCGGGTTGCAAGCTCATGTGCCATATTATACGCGGTGGCAGCATTATCTGAGAAATCGGTAGGTACTAATATTTTTTTTAGTGATAGCATGGTTATGTGGTATAGTATTAAGCATTTATTTGGACGATGCCCGGAGTTCAATATATGCTGAAGCTCCGGGAATGTTTGATACATCTTTAAGACGTACCGTTACATCAAAATATACCGTCAGCTTGCTGCTGGCTTTGATTAAGCCAAACATAGCTGTAGGAGGTTTAATGTTATAGGTTTTCATACTGATTTCACGCCCGCCTTTAACCCTAAAGCGATCTTCACTCAGCAGTTTGCCTTTAACATAAACTTCGGTTGTATCTTGTACACCGGCAATTTCAAGTATGCCTGTGGTTTTGATATTCATCCAAGATCCTTCCTCATCCGCTGAAGATGTAGTGCTATCTGTCAGTGAAGCGGACAGCAAGTAATATCGAATTGAGCGGTACTGTTCAGCTTTGAGCGCATCATACATATCTTTATTCATGCTGCGCTTACCACACTCAAGGGATTTCACCGGAATACTCACCCGGATGGAAACCCCGCCCTGGCCTTGTATATTGCGCTGGGGCTGTACCGCATTTTCTATCGCCCCATTGCCCGACAGTTGCTCTGCTTTACAGGTATAGTCCACGATGCTGGCCGAGCCTTCAATCCAGAGTTTGCCTCCCGGCTCTATTACAATGGCTCCCTGCGACGAAATTTGTGCTCCGGCCGGATATCCTATCAGAACCAGCAATATTGCGAGTGCAAGAGAACCGATATAAATAATCTTCGGCCTGCTGTTCACACCTGTAGTTTGATATTTGAATCCGGACCAGAGCATAATAGTGTATGAGTAAGGTTATTTGGTTACAAGAATATTGAATTCAATCTCCACCTCTTCACCGCTTCTGATAGTACCCAGCATAGCAGAGGGCGGATCTACCTCGTAGTCTTCCATGTTGAGGCTGTAATTGCCTTCAAAACGGAAGCTGTTTGCATTTACCCCGGTAGCATTTACAGGAAAGGAAACCTGCTTGGTTGTTCCTGCAATAGTCAAGTCTCCGGTCACATTCAGCGTAAAAGCTTCGGGCGTACCATTGCCAGTCAGCTCAGCAGAGGTCATCTTAAATGTAATTTGAGGATGATCATCTTTTTTGAGTGCATCGTATATCTTGCCATTCATACGACCTTTTCCACTCTCGATAGACTCCACAGGCACCGTGAGGGAAAAACTTTCTACGGGACTTGCCATGGTGTCTTGCTGCAAGCTGGCGGGGCTCAGCTTTATATTTATGTCCATTTCTTCCACGTCTGCTTCCCAGTCATGAATGGTGGAAGTTCCTTTTATCACCATGGTACTGCTTTCGTCAACGGTATAGCTTGTGGATTGTGCCCACCCCATTAATGGCAAAATTAAGAGGATAAGGACGGCCGATGTATAGTTGATTAAATTTTTCATAATATTATATAGAGTTTTGATTCAGAGGTTGATGTCTTCACTATTATATAATGCAACCTCCGTTCCAAAACTGAATAATGAATTTTATTTTTTTGGTCTTTTTTGAATATACCCTTCTCTTCACAACGAACGCTGTTCTACCCTTCTTAATTGGTATAATCAAATGAAATAGAGAGTCCCGCGTTTGCACCCATGCATATTAGTGACCGCCAGGTATTGCAGAGCTGCAAGAAAATATTCGTCCCGAAAAACATCGCATTAAATAATCGTACTCTTTTTGGTCTTTTAAACACAATAACATCATAGCAAAAAGAACTGGTACTTAGTCGGCCGTTTTGGTATTACTATTGCATCACTAATATCAAATAGAATAAAACAATGAGTAACCTTAACAAAACTGCACTTGTGAAAAGAGCCGTGCCCGATATCCCGATGATATTACTGGCCGAGCCCGAAGAGGCCATCCGGGAATCCATTGAAATGATTTTAATTGAAGAGGGCTACGATTGCCACGCGGTTTCTAATACCCAATCGTTGATGCAAGCTATCAGCATTCACAATTCTAATCTCATTATTGCGGATGTTCACACTATTTATGATAACATCGAAAAAATTCTTGAGGTACAAAATCATTATTCAAACTTTCCACCCTTCTTGGTTACGCTAAACTACGAACAAGTTCGGGATATGCTTTACCTGATGAGATTTGGCATAACCGAATACCTGATTAAACCTTTCCAGTTTGATGAGATGACCAACCGAATTCGGCATATCCTGGACCTGCACACTTCTAATCGTACAAGCTGAATTCCCAATCAATCCCAAGCCAAACGCCGGTCAGAAGAAACAATGATTTGACCAAACGGCAAGACTCCTGTCCCGGAACTAACGTATCGGTCTACAGATAAAAATTTGTTGCAAAATTCACTGCCTACTCCAACTTCTAAAGTTATTTGCAGCGTTTATCTCGAAGATTTATAGCCTCCTCTTCCGGGCAAGTAACAAATTTTGCTTTTCCGGACACCCCATGAAATCAGCACTCTGAA
>JAFGWN010000143.1 GCA_016937115.1 Balneolaceae bacterium
CCAGTATCGTTAAGGTAAAAACTTCACTTATATTGATAAGAGTTATATCTCTTGATAGGCCATCCCCCCGAGTCCCCCTTCGAAGGGAGAAAATTCGAGTTTTTCCCGAAGGGGGGAATGTTATTGCTTGAAGTTCTCTAAGCTTATCGATCAACGGTACATTCTCAAATAATTTTAGCAGATAGAGACGATTTTATTTGTTTTTTGAAACTTACTGATTCCGCTTACCTTTAATTTATATGGAGTTACTTGGCGGATTATATCAAGGTGATTACTGGTTTGCCCGCTTTCTTATTCAACGGGCCATCGGGCTGGTGTACCTGATCGCTTTTATCAATGCCCTGAACCAGTTTATTCCCCTGCTGGGTGAGAAAGGGCTGCTACCCCTTCCAAATTACCTGGAGCGGATGGCCTTCCGGAAAAAGCCCAGCCTATTCCACTGGCACTACTCCGATCGTTTTTTTAAAGGCGTTGTGTGGACCGGCATTATCCTTTCAATGGTTGCTGTGTCGGGTCTCTCGGATACGGGTCCCTTCTGGCTGTCCATGATTATCTGGCTGAGTTTATGGGTGCTATACATGTCGGTGGTTAACACAGGCATCATCTTCTACGGGTTTGGGTGGGAGTCGATGCTGCTTGAGGCGGGCTTTTATATGACCTTTCTCGGTCCGCTGCACTGGGCGGCCCCCGTGCTGGTCATCTGGATGATTCGTTGGATGCTGTTCCGTGTAGAGTTTGGTGCCGGACTCATTAAAATACGCGGCGACCAGTGTTGGCGCGACCTCACCTGCCTTAACTACCACCACGAAACGCAGCCGATGCCCAACCCGGTAAGCTGGTTTGCCCATAACCTGCCGGAGTGGTTTCACAAATCAGAAACCTTTTTTAATCACGCTATTCAGTTAGTCATTATATGGGGACTCTTTTTCCCGCAGCCGGTGGCCTCTGTTGCCGCCTGCCTGATTATCTTTTCCCAGGGCTACCTGATGATCACGGGCAACTACTCCTGGCTCAACTTTTTAACGATCATTCTGGCGTTCAGCGGGTTCAGTGATGAGATTATCCGGTCGGTATTCGGGCTTCTCCCTCCCGCCGCTGCCGAACTACCCCTCTCCTTTGAAATTGTGGTTATTCTGTTGGCCCTCTTAATTATCTACCTTAGCATTGCCCCCGTAAAAAATATGTGGTCGAAGCGTCAAAAGATGAATTTCAGCTTCAATAACATTCACCTTGTAAACACCTACGGTGCTTTTGGAAGCGTAACGAAAAAACGATATGAGATTATCATTGAAGGCACGCGGGATGATACGCTCACTGATGATACCACCTGGGAAACCTATTCATTTAAAGGAAAACCGGGGAAGCCTGATGAAAAACCGCCCCAGATATCGCCGTATCACCTGCGGCTTGACTGGCAAATGTGGTTCGCAGCCATGTCTGCCTCACCACAACGCCATCCGTGGTTCCGGCCACTTATTAAAAAGCTGCTGCAGAATGATGAAGCGATCCTCAGCTTGTTGAGTGGCAACCCCTTCCCTGATCGGCCGCCGAAACATATTCGCGCGCAATTGTATCACTACACCTTTACCACCCCCAATGAGCGCAAGGTAAGCGGCCGCTGGTGGAACCGGGAGTTTGTATCAGAATATATGCCGGCGGTTCCGGGATGATCAAAGATGACTCAATATATTAATGACTTTCCCATTGGGATCTTTCACAAAGAAACGGCGAACGCCCCAGGCCTCATCCGTAATGGGATAAACAATCTCTATTTCTTTTTCTTTTGCTTTGGCAAACATACCGTCAACGTCCTCTACCTCAATACTAATATCCGGGTGGGGTATCTCTGAGTCATCGCGGCGAATTAGATTTACCTGTGCCATCGGGTTACGTTCTGAAACAAATGTGATGATCCAGTCCATGTCCATCGCAACGTTTAACCCGATGAATTCCTTATAAAACGCAATGCTCTTTTCCGGAGCCGGGGATTGAATGTTTGGTACTATTCTCTTTACTGACATACAATGTTAATTTTTATTCTTCGCATTCTTTAGGCATTGCCCATCTTACTTCTTTAAACTTAACTGCCGCACGAACTGTTATTAATTTATTACTCATTTTACTACATAACACGAACAAATAAAACAAACGATCAAAGACAAGGTACATCGGGTTTAAATACTGGCTATCCCACCAATTCAATCAAGTGACGGCAGTATATACTTTGGAATCATTTGATTGGGAGGAGTGCTTTTTCCATACAGTTCATATGAATTATAATTCCCTCCGGTGAAAACTGTGATCATATTGTATTCGGGCCAAATATTTATTTTTTGTCCTCCATTGCCCGAAGCCATGTAGGAGGTATATTGTTTGCCCTCGGTGACAAAATATTTGTGTTCCCACAAATAGCCAAATTTGGACGTGTATTCTTCAAATGTTTTTTGTACCCATTTTTCAGGAATAATTTGCTTCTCCTGCCATTTACCCCCATTCATATACATTGCTGCAAGCTTAACAAGATCCCGGGGCTGAAGATACATTTGGCTGTAGGTTTGTCGACTTGTGGAATCAGGGTCAAACCGCCAGCTGTAGTTGGTGATACTCATGGGCTTAAAGAGATATTCATCAGAAAATGTTTCCAGAGGTTGGTCCGTTGCAAGCTCAATGAGCCGTCCCAGGGTCAATGCTGCCCCCGTGCAATACGATGCTCTTTTGCCGGGTTGATTCACCACAGATAAGTCCAGTGTATATTTTACCCAGTCAGCACTTTCCATCATTAGCTGCTCGTTTCCAGCGCTTTTTGGATTGTTGTTTTCACAATCCAAGCCGTGGCGATAGGTTAAGAAGTTTTGAATGGTGATACTTTTTTTCTGATCACTCATATGAACAAAGCGCTCGTATTCATCATTAAAATACGGCATGAGTCGATCCTGCTCGCTGCCGATGGCACCGGCTTCTATGGCCAGCCCCACCAGTGAACCGATGAACGCTTTGGTTGCTGAACGCAGCTGATGCTCGGTATTTCTGTCATATCCATAGAAATATTCTTCAATCACCAACTTGTTGTCCTTATAAATTAAAATGCTGTGAACATCAGGATATTTGCCTTTAATGGTCGCTTTAACCATATCTTTAATACGTTTCGGCTGGTTAAAAGCATTGTTAATACTCCCGGTTTCAAGGCCGTCATTCGTTTCTTCGGGAACTTGATAGGCGTAATCCTCAGGATGATCAAACAACTCTTTACGTGGATACATCACCATTTTTGTAATATCAGTTGTAATCAGCCTAAAGGATTGGTTATCAACCGCATAGCCGTTGATATTACCCTGATCATTCCTCTTAAAAACAACCGGGGTATTCTCAATATTTTTAAAGGTATCACCTTTAACATGAAACAATGGATATTTGGCCTTGTTGATCACAGCATAAAGCGTGGTATCCATTGGTGAAGCCATAATTTTAAGCGTTGAGCCCGAGATGTATTCATATTTCCCTTCGTATTGCAAAAGCTGCTGATACGTTATGGATCGATCGGCTGTGCTTTGAGTCCGTAATAAACTCATTCCACAATACGGACACGCCCCATTTTTATCGAAGACTTCATTTGTCTCATGAGCCACGCAATCACATGGAGGACAATAAAATGTCGCAGTCTGTTGACCTGTTACTGAAAAATAAATTAAAAGAGATAGAGACAGGATAAAAGCTATTTCACGCATGTGATCGTATTTGCGGGTTTATAATTACAGGTGCAAAATGAATGGAGCTTGCTATTAAGATACTCCTGCAGAAGAGAATAGTTACAACCTGTGCTAACTTCTCAATTTAATAATGGTGGGGTATTCATATATATATTATGGATTGTACTAATCGGGAGATTGTTATTTTTTCCAGATAACTTTAATCCCATTGATGCCTTCTTTTGTAGTAACTATATCGGATAATACTTGGAATCCGTTCTTTTTATAAAACCCAATTGGAGATACATATTTTTCTCCATTTTGTTTCAATTCTGAGCTATGGTCAACAACCCACCCGTTTAATTCTGAATTACATTTCTTTGCCTCATCTAAAAATTTTGATCCCCATCCTTTACCCTGTACGGACGGATCGATAATCATAGCAAAGCACCGTTCCCCATCTCGCATAAAGTAAATAAGCCAGCCTTTTATAGTTCCATGTTTATCACATAAAAGGATATGGTGTTTGTCGTCAATATTTTGCAGGTATTCTTCAAATGCAGCTACGTTGGATAGTAATAATTTCTCCGGATACTCCTGATTCCAAAGGGTAAATATTTGGTTCTTTTGCCTGGTGTTTAAGTTTTCTGTTTTTATGAATTTCATAAATAGACTATTTGAGTGCGGTGTTCTAAGAATTGAAAATCTCTTTAACGGCCCCGTGCATAAGGTCCGTGCGGATTAATATTGACTTGGCAAATAACGAACGGAAAGCTATAAAAACAAAAAAACTGGTCTCGAAATATCGAGAGCGATACCCTGCCTGCCTACATGGAATTTCCCGATGCTTGGGGAGGCCCAAAATGACATTCCACAGAGCCTGCCCCGCACCAGGGGCGATCCTCGCCAAGTCAGTGGGCAGGCCCTCCATCCTTCGCCTTGTCTGCCAGGGGCCTGATGTCGTGAACCAAGTGGAAAAATAATTTCCCCGGCGCCTCGAATTGAATCTCATGGGCGACGTCTTCAAAGCGGATGAAGTGTTTCTGCGGGGCGCCTAGATTAGCCAACCAGCGCTTGGCCAGAACGCTGGAGGTGGCATGGTCATGTTCACCTGCAAGAATAAAGACAGGACAGTCGAGTTCAGTAACGTCAGAAAAGTCCATTTTTGCGATTTCAGGCAACAACGTCATCGCAGAGACGCCCGCTTTATCCCTCGCAGCGAGATCATCCTCGGTATAGTCGGGAGAGAGAATAGCTGCGTCTTGCTGGAACGAGAGATCGGAGCGATTCCAGGTCATACCACCAAAATACGTTAACCACTTGCGCTGTACTAAAATCTTGTTGATGTTTAGCGGCTTACCCGGTTCGGGATACGGCATAATTCCGCGCAGTTCGTTCTCAGCCTTCGTATTGCCGGTTGCTTCTGCCTGCCGAAGCACCCACTCTGTACCGAGCCGCTCGTTCGCTTCGGCGTTGATGGCCTGTCCCATACCTATATAGGCGTACAGCCAGTCCGGGTGGCGCATGGCCAGGCGCAGGCCAATGATTGAGCCCCAGCTATGCCCGAGGACAAAAATTTTCCGCTTCCCATAGGTTCGCCGAAGATGTGCCACAAGTTCCCCGGCATCGGCAACCATTTGGTCAACGGTTATCGTCGCAGCTATAGCCTCAGGATTCGAAGACGTTATGGACTTGCCGGCGCCGCGCTGATCCCATTGAACGACGGTGAAATAATCCTCCCATGGCCGTTGATAAAACCAGCTTCCGGGCATTTCAGGTACAGCCGGCCCGCCATGGATGAACAAGAGAATCGGATTGGTACGATTTTGGCCGCGAACGGAAATCCACTGGTCAATGCCGCCAAGCTCGACCGTCTTAAGGGTATCAATCCCATTTTCACCAGTAATCTTTCGCAGGTTGTCGATGATAGTCTGAGCACGGGCCCGGTCGACCGTAACGGCTTTGTCCCGCTCTTGTGCGCTTGCCGATGGGCTGATAGCAGCCATGACAAAACCGGTGAATATGATGGGCAGGAGAACCAGTTTGCAAATGAGACTGAGCGAATTTTGTATTCGATTTCGGATCG
>JAFGWN010000144.1 GCA_016937115.1 Balneolaceae bacterium
AAATTTCAAACGGCTTTTCGGGTGATGGTACCCGCCGCTTCATCAGGGATTATTGTTTCGGCAATTTTAGCGGTTTCGCGGGCCATCGGGGAGACCATGATTGTAGCGATTGCCGCCGGTATGCGTCCCCAGTTTACCGCCGATCCCACCGTTCCTATCCAGACGATCACTTCATACATCGTGCAGATTAGCATGGGCGATGTGCCTTACGGTACCCTGGCCTACAAAACTATTTTTGCGGCCGGTATCACCTTGTTCATTTTTACATTTATCCTGAACAACATCAGTTATTGGATTAAAACAAGATACCAAGAGAAATATGAGTAACGGAGGAAGCAGCAGGGTAAAAGATAAGATTTTTAAAGGTATGGGCCTGACGGCTACATTTTCTTGTCTCATCATCCTGCTTATTTTTATAGGCTTTATCGTCTACCAAGGCATCGATCGCCTAAGCTGGGATTTCATGATGGGGTTACCATCCCGCTTTGCGGAAAACTCCGGCATTTATACAGCGTGGATTGGTACGCTTTGGGTGCTGGTGCTTACAACACTTGTATCATTTCCGGTAGGAGTAGGTGCAGGAATTTACCTGGAAGAGTATAGTAAGAAGAATAAGTGGAGCAATTTTCTTGAAATTAACATCGCAAATTTAGCCGGTGTGCCATCCATTATTTACGGATTATTGGGGCTGGAAATATTTGTTCGCCTCTTAAAGATGGGGAACAGTATTCTGGCCGGTTCACTGACTCTTTCGCTGCTTATTTTGCCGATTATTATTGTATCAACACGTGAGGCGATCCGGGCGGTACCGAGATCAATTAAAGATGCATCCCGGGCGCTGGGCGCTTCAAAATGGCAGACCATCTGGAGCCAGATTCTTCCGGCATCTTTCGGTGGTATTTTAACCGGGGTGATTTTGGCTATATCCCGGGCGGTGGGCGAAACGGCCCCGCTGATTGTTATTGGCGCGCTGGCGTATGTGCCTTTTGCACCGGCCGGACCCCTCGATGAATTTACCGTACTGCCGATACAGATTTTCAACTGGGTATCGCGTCCCCAGCACGAATTTGTTATTAACGCGGCCGCTGCAATTATTGTGTTACTTTTAATAACCTTTATGATGAATGGTATTGCCGTTTATTTGCGAAACAGATGGCAGAACAAAATGAATTGGTAATACTGAACGAAAAATGAATATTTAAACAGGCTTATTATGGAAGCTGAACAGAAGAATCCAAAAGCAACAAATGTTGAAACAAAGCCGAAGCTGAATCCTGATAATAAGGATTTTAAGCTGCAAGCCAAGAATGTAAATGTGTATTATGGAGATTTTCAGGCCATTAATGATATTAGCCTGGATGTAGTTGACAATTCCATCACGGCGTTTATTGGTCCTTCTGGTTGTGGCAAATCAACTTTTTTGCGGCTTTTTAACCGGATGAATGATTATATCGACGGGTTCAGAATGGAAGGCGACATACTGCTGAATAAGAAGAGTGTATATGATGAATCGGTAAAGGTCGAAGAACTGCGTAAAAAGGTTGGGATGGTCTTTCAAAAACCGAATCCATTTCCTAAGTCGGTTTACGAAAATGTTGCCTATGGATTACGAATCCAGGGGATTAAAGATGAAGATCTGATTGAGAAGCGGGTGGTTAAATCGCTGAAACAAGCGACGTTATTTGATGAAGTCGAAAGCCTGGAAAAGCAGGCATTATCCCTTTCGGGCGGCCAGCAGCAGCGCTTGTGCATTGCCCGCGCCCTGGCTGTTCAGCCTTCGGTATTACTCATGGATGAGCCTACGTCCGCACTTGATCCGATTTCAACTGCTAAAATTGAAGAGCTCATCCGTGAGCTGAAGAAGAAATATACAATCGTGATTGTAACCCATAATATGCAGCAGGCGGGACGAATAAGTGATAACACGGCATTTTTGTACATGGGAAAGTTAATTGAGTACGGCGATACGCAAAAGATATTTACGAATCCGGAGAAAGACCGAACACAAAATTATATTACGGGACGCTTTGGATAGAAAATTAATATATTTGATTGAATATTAAGGTAAATCAGCACTTATGGCACAATTAGATACCGAAATCGGGCTGCTTAACGATGACATTCTGGAATTAATGTATCTGGTGAAAACCCAACTTGAAAAGGGGCATAAAGCTTTCATCGACTTTGATGAGGATTTGGCGATCGATATCACCATTAATGAAAAAAGAGTGGACGCGCTGGAGCTCAAAATTGACCGTGATTGTGAAAATATTCTGGCTCTCTTCAACCCGGTGGCGGTAGATCTTCGTTTTGTAATTGCCTCATTTAAAATCAACTCGGATTTAGAGCGACTGGGTGATCACGCCGATAGTATCGCCAAATATATTATGGATTTTGGTGAGCCTATTGATGAAGAAATCATCAAAGAAATGCGTATCGACGAGATGTTTGAGACGGCTATTCAGATGATGAGCCACATATTCAGCGCCTTCATTTCGGAAGATACGCAACTGGCCCGCAAAGTTTTCGCCAAAGATAAAATTCTGAATGAAATCAACCGTGGCATTTCGAATGTTACGGCACGTTTAATCAACGAAAATGGCAAGCAGGTGGAGGAGTATTTGTACTTGTTTTCCATCATCCGGAAACTCGAAAGGGTGGGTGACCTTCTGAAAAATGTGGCCGAAGAAATTATTTTTTATATCGAGGCCAAGGTATTGAAGCACAAAAAAGACAAGTCTGAGAATAGCAGCAAAGAAGGAGATTCTTAGCTATTGCTGTGGTAAAGTATGCTACAGCAGTAAGTCGGGATGGTATCCCAACATTAAATTAGATTAGCACAAAATAAAAATCAGTACACATATGAAACGCAGGATATTACTATGCCTGATGTTCGCCTTTGGTATATCAATGTTGGCCAAAGCCCAGGTAAATGTAGGTGATAACGGAACATTAAGCGGAACGGTTTTCGGTGATTATTACTGGATCTCTTCAAACCATGATGCCGAACTGGAAGGCAATAACGGATTCTGGTTCCGCAGAATTTATTTCACGTACGACCACCAGTTGAGTGATTCCTTTTCCGGACGGTTTCGCCTGGATATGAGTAGTGCAGGTGATTTTACTACTAATGCCAAATTAGAACCAACCGTAAAAGATGCATGGTTAAAATGGTCGGCCGATGACCACTCCATCACGGCCGGGATAACATCAACCCCAACATGGAGACTGGTTGAAGATGTTTGGGGTTATCGTTCGGTGGAAAAATCTCCACTTGACCTGTACGATTTTGGCAGTTCGCGCGATTTTGGTCTTTCTTTTAAAGGTAATCTCGATTCGGCAGACAAGCTCACGTACCACTTTATGTTTGCAAACGGAAACAGCAACCGTACAGAGCTTAACAAGGGCAAAAAATTTATGCTTGCGCTCGGTTATCATCTCACCGAAAATTTTGTAATTCAGGGATACGCAGACTGGGATGACCGCCCCGGAAACACCGATCGCTATACAACGCAGGCGTTTGCAGGCTACCAGAGTGATACATTTAACCTCGGTGCTCTTTATGCTTATCAACTACGTAAAATTCCTACAGCTCCGGATTTAAACCTTGATATTGTTTCCCTGTTTGCCAACAGCCGCGTTTCTGAAACCGTAAAAATATTTGGTCGCATCGACCATCTGTTCGATCAAAATCCTACCGGCCCGGGAAATGATTACTTGCCCATCAGCGATGAGGCCGAATCAACGTTTTTAACAACCGGAGTTGATGTAGCCCTGGAAGAGAATATTCATTTAATACCAAATATTGAGTCTGTCATTTATGGAGAGGATACTTCCGGCAACCGCCCCGAGACCGATATCATGCCCCGACTTACACTTTTCTATAAATTTTAATAGCATTCATAATTCCCTGTGCCCAAGAGGGTCGTAAGATATTTTTTTGATTCACAAAAAAATATCAGTGAAGCTGTTTTTTGCTTTTTCAGATTATATCAATATTCTGATTTAAAACTGCTGATAAAATCAATCTGATGATGCTCAAAAAAATAGTTCTTTTATTGTTAATTGGAATGCTTGGTTGTACGGCCGGTTCAGCTCAGCAAACGTGGGACTGGCACATTACAGGTGGCACTATTGTTGATGGGACCGGCGCCAAAGGTTATCAGGCAGATTTACTGATCAGGGCTGATTCGATTGGATTTATAGGGAAAGTTGATGCCGATACCATTTCGGTTGTGCACACAATTGATGCTTCGGGCAAAATGGTATCACCCGGTTTCATTGATGTACATGCCCACGGCAACCCTGTTAAAACCCCGGAGTTTCATAATTTTCTGGCGATGGGCGTTACTACTATACTTCTGGGGCAAGACGGTTCATCGCCGACATCAGCTTCATTAGCCGAATGGTTTAAAGAAGTAGAAGCTGCGCAGCCTGCAGTAAATATCGCGACATTGACGGGGCATGGTACTTTACGGCAAAAAGTAGGAGTGGGTAAAAGTGCTGCTAACCAGCAGGAATTGAACAGGATGGAGCGATTTCTGGAACAGGATCTGGAGGATGGTGCTTTTGGCATGAGCACCGGGCTGGAATATGTGCCCGGGTTGTACGCTGATGAAGCTGAGTTACTGTATTTGGCAAATGTAGTGGGAAATCATGATAGAATTGTAATGAGCCATGTACGCAGCGAGGATGACAATAAGATAGAGCAGTCGCTGGAGGAGCTGGCCATGCAGGGTGAAAAAGCCAGGGTACATGCATCGCATCTTAAAGTGGTTTATGGGAGAGGAACAGACCGCGCGGGAGCAATTCTTCAACAGATTCAAGAGTACCGGGAACAGGGCATTGAATTTAGTGCCGATACGTATCCGTATGCGGCAAGCTATACCGGTATTGGCATTGTGTTTCCTACGTGGGCAAAAACAGAGACCGAATGGCAGCAGACTATGGATGAGCGTCCGGAGGTATTGCGGAGCTTTTTGGAGCAAAAACTAACCCAGCGCAATGGACCGGGTGCAATTTTGTTCGGTTCGGGCGAATATGCAGGAAAAACGTTGCAGCAGGCTGCTGATCTGCAGGGAATGCAACCGGTTGATTTACTGCTGCAAATGGGACCTGATGCAGCCTCGGCGGCACATTTTGTGATGAATGAAGAGCTACAGGACAGTATTACAACTGCACCCGGTGTTATGGTCAGCTCGGACGGCAGCCCCACCATGTATCACCCCCGGGGATATGGTAGCTTCGCCAAGATCATTCATCGCTATGTTAAAGAGCAGCAAGCACTTTCTATAGAAGAAGCGGTGTACAAAATGAGCGGATTGCCCGCAAGGACTATTGGGTTAACTGATCGCGGAGTATTAAAAGTGGGAAATAAAGCGGATATTTTGATCTTCAATCCGAATGAAGTTGTTGACAACGCTACGTTTTCTCAGCCTCATCAATTGGCTGAAGGGTTTGGCTGGATCTGGGTTAATGGACAGATGGTACGTAAGGCCGGTACTTTCACAGAAACCCGAGCCGGGGAAACATTAAAAAAGAAGCTGTAAGTGGGCTTACTCTTCCTGGTTTTGTTTGGCCTTAACACTAAAACGGGCATATGGGATTGCTTCCAGCCGTTCTTTTTGGATTTTATCGCCAGTATCTTCACAGATGCCGTACGTGCCTAATTCAATGCGGTCGAGCGCGGCTGTAATTTCATCCAGCTTTTCATCTTGTTTGCGAAGCATGATGAGAAATTTTTCGCGTTCATCTTCGTCACTGCCAATATCACCTTGGTGGTGAGCTGCGGCAGAGCTTTCATCATTGCTGTTGTCCTGCAAGTTGTCGAGCGATTCTTTGATATTTGCCTTTTCTTCTTTTGTTTCTTCGAGCTCTTTTCTCAGAAGCTTTTCAAAATGGTTGAGCTCTTCTTCGTCATATGGTGTAGTATTCAGAGGTGCGTCGAGATTAGCCATAATAAAGTGATTTGTGAATAGATTTTTATTTATAGAACCTGAACTCTATTTACACCGGAATGATTTCATCATGTTTCATCGCACGCTAAACTATTTGAATGAATCGGCATATCCGCTTTTTTCGAGAAAAGCTTTCCCGTTTTTCATCTCTATGATGTCGCGAAGGGCCTGCTGTTTGTCAGCGGTATTGTTATAGTAATATTCTGCAATTCTAAACCCGATATAATAACCTAAATCAGCCGGCCGGTCGATTGAAGTATTCCCGTTATAAAGCCATCCCGCAAAATTCTGTTGATGCATTTTTTTACTGAACTGGTTCCAGAGCTGCTTTTCCCGGGAGTTGCCGTAGGCAAGCTGTTGCTGGTTTAAAAATTTGTCGAGTATAAGATGGGTGACAAAATCGGCGCTTCCTTCCAATAATGCGCGATCCAGGAGGGTTTGGTTTTCTGTGTTATCACCAAACTGCTGTTGCTGCAGGTGAATAAGCTCGTGCAGAGCAATAACGGGCAGATAATCGGGTGTCCGGAGCACCGATTGCAACCACCGACTCAGGTACCTTGTATCTGTATCGGGAGATTTGGCAAACATTTCGGCCGAAATAACTATTTGCCTGTTTGGCAGCAGAACCCCGCCGGTGTCGAGCCCACCGATCACAAAAATGACATTCGTAAAGACTGCCCTGGGATAGCGTTCTTCAAACGCCTCAAATGCAGCGAGAATTTTATCAGTCTCTTTGTGAATCTGCAGCGTACTGTTGCGTACTGATTCGTAGTATCGGCGGTCGAACCGATTATTCAATAGATTAGAAAAAGCATCGGATGATTTTATTTTCTCATTATAAAAAGATTGGAGAGCAGGGGTACCGGCATCAAAATATTGCTCATCTACTTCCAGCTTGGTGAAAAGCGGCGCTTCACGGTCATACATTTTCCAGAAAAGCTTGATATCGGAGGTAATAAACTGAATTTCTTCTGGAGTATCTTTCAGAGTAGCCGGGGTTGAGAAAGAATCTTCCTTGGTAACCTCTTTTGACTGACACCCAAGCAGCAAAAGACAGCTCGTAAGGGCAATAAATCGACTCATAAATTGCGTCATGTTAAGCATTAGCGCAGCATCAGGAGTATTGCAATACCAACGGCAAGGAAGCCCGTCCAGAAGAACGGCTTGCTGCTGATCCAGGGGTCTTTGTTCCAGCGGTGATTTACAAAGGCGTACATCCAACAGCCAACGCCGATGCCTAAAATGATGTAGGACATGGTAAAAAAGGTTTATCTAATTGTTATTCAGAATATAAAAAGGAAAGACCACCATCAATAATATTTACCATACTAATTCCATTTGAAATCAGCCCTTAAAATCTCCGAATTACCTCCGTCGCTGTCGGTGACGAGCACGATTTCTGTATTCTCCGGGGTATGATTCAGTATAGAAACAGATTCCAATTTTATAGGAAGTTGTTTATTGTTTTCCATCACTGCTGCATAACCGGGGCGGTATTGGTTCTCAATTTCTTTGATGTCGATGATTCCGACAAAACTGCCCAGGACTTCGCCGTCGTCAATAGGGTTTGGGGTGTCTTCAACAGAAGCGGTGAAGATAATTTTACTTGTCCCGGGGATGATGTCAGCACCTGAAAGTCCGGCTTCAATACCCTTAATTTTTGGAAGTATTATTTTATAAATTTCAGGTTTCGGAAAGCTTTCTTCAGCTTTGATGTAAGCTAAAAAATCCGAAAGGAAAAAACGTAAAACCAGATTGTTCTCCCGGTTTAATAAAAAGAGATAATCGTTGGTAATGGCGAACCCTTCAATATTTAATTGAGTTCTTTTAAATTCAGGCAGTGAGCGAAGACGATTATAAAAACTCTGAAGTGAATAGATCTGAGGTTGATTCCTGTCTGCTAACCGTACCATGATATCGCGTTGGGGAGATAGCGAGCCGGAGCCTAAGGCAAGGAGAGTATTTTCAGTTGTTGCCAATGCTTCGAGATCAGGTTTTTCGGGTTTCGCAATGACGCTGTCCGGTCCAAGGGGATAGTTACCAAAGGATATTTTTGATTGAACCGTTGAGGCTTCATTTAGTTGGTAGAACCACGGTACGTCATCACCGATTACATAAAGTGAATCGTTAAATATGGCAATACCCGAGGCTGAAGCAACGCCACTTAATACCTTGCGTTCAGTAATCGTGAGTTCGGGTTTATTGGTATTATCCCATGTACTTAATCCAAATGTTAGGATTGCTAATAATATTATGAGCCCATATTTACTGAATGGTAAATGCATGATTATTTTTTCAAATACTGTTTGGCCCATTTATAAAGCATGTCAGCTTTATTAAAAGCATCTTCAATAATGTGAATTTGACTGTTAAAATCTTGAGTAACATCTATTGGATCTATCTCTATTCTGATAGCAGCAGATTTACCTGCTTTAACTATTTTCATCTCTTCTAAAAGATGATTAGAATATTTTTCTTTCAGCTGAATTATTTCAGTTCTTCTTCCACCAAGTTGTAGGTCAACAGCCCCATAACCTTTATGTATCATATCATCTTTTTCAGTAAGTCCTATATCTTTTGGGAAAAACATGAAAAAGTTTGAACCTACTGGAATTCCGGGAGATGGTTGTCTCATATTGAGATGAGGAAAGTTTAGTTTTGCATATTCATAGTAATTTTCCCAAAAATTTGTGGTGTTAGTATCAACAATTGGAGAGTAGCCTCGTCTTAATTTTTCAATAGCAATTTTAAGCACATTAGCTTTATAGGTTCTCCTTTCACCGAGGTAAGTTTGCTGTAGAAACCATTCTTTTATTTCTTCATATTCTATATAATAGTCAAAGTCATCATTCCGAGTGATGTATTTACCGGGAGCAACTAATAGGGTGAAGTATTTATCACATTCTCCTTTCGCTTTTCTTTGTTCACCTCGTCGACGGTATCTTTCTGCCTGGTCAGTTTGAAAACTTGCATTAACTTTATTTTCAATAAGAAAGATAATTTCGTCATTATTAATTTTTATTTTAAAAGCTAAATCACTTTCTCCAAGTCTTATTTGTGATAAAGAGTGCCATGCGCCAATAAAATTATACTCTTTTGATCTTTTGAATGTATTTAAAATAATCCAGTCTGTGAATTTACGATTACACTTAATCTCTTCGAGTAAAAGTAAATCTATATCACGTTCTTGAATTGTTTCGACTGGAATAATTTCATTTAGGGAATCTTTATTAGACATGGTGTCACTTTTTTAAATTACTATAACAATAATTCATAATTTATAAAGGAAAGGTAAATCTCAAAACAAAAAAGCCTTCTCTCCAAAATGGAAAGAAGGCTAAAAAATAACAAAACTATCTTGTCATCCTGAACTTGTTTCAGGATTTCAATTTATGCTGTAGCAGACAGTAACTCCTTTAGCGTAATGCCAATCTCGGCAGGGCTGTCAACAACCTTTACACCCGAGTTACGGAGCGACTTTTTCTTGTCCTCAGCCGAACCTTCTCCGCCGGAAATAATGGCACCGGCATGTCCCATGCGTCGGCCGGGAGGGGCCGTGCTGCCGGCGATAAACGCAACCACAGGCTTGTCTACATATTCCTGAATATATTTACCGGCTTCTTCCTCGGCCGTCCCTCCAATTTCACCGATCAGTACAATGGCTTCGGTATCGGGATCATCCTGGAAAAGTTTAACGGCATCGGTATGATTGGTGCCGATAACCGGATCGCCGCCAATACCAATGGCGGTGCTTTGTCCAAGGCCTGCTTTGGTAAGTTGATCAACCGCTTCATAAGTAAGCGTTCCGGAACGGGAAATGAGGCCCACTTTGCCGGGCGTAAAAATACTGCCGGGCATGATCCCGATTTTGGCTTCGCCGGGGGTTATCACACCGGGGCAGTTGGGACCGATAAGCGTAGCGCCCTGGTTCTTCACAATCTGCTTGGCTACGATCATATCTTTAACGGGAATCCCCTCGGTAATACAGATGATAACCTCAATCCCGGCAAATGCGGCTTCCGAGATGGCATCGCCGGCAAAAGCCGGTGGGACAAAAATAACCGAAGTGTTGGCTTGCTCGTGCTTCACGGCATCGGCCACCGTGTTGTAAACGGGCAAATCGTGGTGCGTTTGTCCGCCTTTACCAGGTGTAACACCGGCTACCACCTGGGTGCCATATTCAATCATTTGTCCGGCATGAAAGCTACCTTCGCTACCGGTAATTCCCTGCACAACTAATCGTGTATCATTTCCAACAAGAACGCTCATTTGGTCAATTATCTAAATTAAATTTATGGCTTTGTAAAGCTGGTTTGAATATAGTTAGATCAACAGGAATGAGCAAAGTGAATTAAGAATTATAAGTGTTGAATTTTTAGAATGGATGTAATTCCTAAATTTTAATTAAATAGGATGATAATTATCTCGATTTCTGTTATTATCAAATCACTATGGCTGCAATGATTCCCGACGAAAAAAAAGAAGAAATCCGCGATACTGCCGATCTGGTGGAAGTGGTTGAAGACTACGTAAAACTGAAGCGATCGGGGCGAAGCTGGAAAGGATTATGCCCGTTTCATGATGAAAAAACGCCCTCGTTCCACGTCACGCCCGAACTGGGTATTTACAAATGTTTTGGCTGTGGAGAGTCCGGTGATGTGTTCAATTTTGTGATGGAGATGGAAGGCATTGGTTTTGTTGAGGCCATGCGAACGCTGGCCGATCGGTTTGGCATTTCACTGCCCGAAGCTGATGAGCAGGAGGATGACGGGGAGCACCATTTGCGCGAGGGCATTTATCATGCACTAAAATATGCCGGTGTTTTTTACCACCGCCAGCTTGCCGAATCGGATGAAGCCGAAAAGGCGCGGCAGTACCTGCAAAAGCGTGGTTATAACCGGCCTATAACCCGAAAATATGGGCTGGGCTATGCGCCACGCGATGGAGAAGCGTTTTATAAATCAGCACTGGATTCGGGACTTAATGAGGAGTATTTAATCGAAGCGGGACTTATTAAACCGAGCCAGCGGAGCGAGGGATTTTACGATGCTTTTCGAGGCCGGCTGATGTTCCCGATTTTCAATCCTTCCGGAAAAGTGATCGCCTTTGCCGGGCGGGTGCTGGGCAATGAAAAGACGGCGAAATACATCAATTCCCCGCAGACGAAAGTGTATAACAAAAGTGAAGTGCTGTATGGTGTAAACTTTGCAAAAAACGAGATTAGAAAGGATAATGAAGTGATTCTCGTTGAAGGCTACACCGATGTGATCTCACTTCAGCAGCATGATATCGACAATGTGGTGGCGTCCAGTGGTACGTCGTTGACGGCAGGCCAGCTTAAGCTGCTGCACCGTTATGGCGACACCATCACCATGATTTATGATTCGGATGTAGCCGGACAGACCGCGATGAAGCGCGGTATCAACCTGGCGCTGGCCGAAGGCATGGATGTAAAACTGCTGGATCTGCCGGAAGGCCATGATCCCGATTCATTTATTCGTCAGTTTGGCAAAGAATCTTTCCTGGATATGAAACAGGAGGCAGCCGAAGATTTTGTGAATTATCTTATTCATAAAGCACAGAATGAGGGGCGGTGGGAGCAGCCGGCTGAGAAGAAACGTACTATTTCAGAGGCGCTGGAAAGTATTGCCCATATCCCCGATAAAGTGGCTCGTGAAACGTATGTCCAGCATTTGAATGGACTGGCAAAAGTTGGGGACCGGGCGCTTTTCGAAGAGTTGGGAAAAATACTGCAAGAGATTGAACAGCAGAAGCAGCGGACACGTCGTCGTAAACAGCGGCAGGCGCAACGCGATGCCCGGCTTCAGAATCAGCCGCCGCAATCGCACACCCAAGCCTTTGAAGTACAGCACTCAAGCCGTACCGCGAAATCACCGCCCGCTCCCCCTAAAAAACGTCCACAGTACGAAAAAGAATTGATCCGGCTGATGCTTAAGCATGGCTCCGATATGATTGATTACATTGGTTCAAATTGCAGTGAGCATCAATTTGAAGATGAACAATTACGGGATTTTTATAAGAATATTATTGAACGGTTTAAAGAAGACAAAGATACGGATGTGCAATTTTATGCTGCACAGGATCATCCATACCCGGAACTGGTAGGTGAAATTGCCCTGGAGAAATACGCTTTAAGTGAACGTTCTAAAGAAAGAGTTGGTATAAATCCCGATCGGGATAAGAAACCATATCGGACTGCCAAAGGTGCACTAAAATCGCTAAAAAAAAACTATCTATATCGCATGCGCGACAAGATAACAGCTGATTTAAAAAGTGACGATGAAGAAACCCGGAAGAAAGCGTATAAAATGAGAGCCGAAATTCAGCGTGAGATAACGCGTTTCGAACGTTTTAATGCCGATGATCTTTTTCCCGATCCGACATCCGATTCTGCCCAAAAAGTTTCTGACAAGGTGTTTCGCTATAAAATGAAGGGAGAAAAATAGAGGGATTTAATTACTACAATGAGCGACTATTCTAACGAGCTTTTGATAGCAAAAAAAGCGGCAAACCAGGCAGCAGAAATCATTCGGAATTTTAGCCGGAAGAGTAATTTTCAAATCAATTACAAGGGCCGTAATGATCTTGTTACGGATGCCGATATAGCTGCCGAAGAGAAAATAATTGGTGTTATAAAAAATCATTTTCCGGATGATCAGATTTTAGCGGAAGAGTCATCCGAGGAGCATGTACTTCCGGTTGAACGCACCTGGCTCATCGACCCGATTGACGGCACGACAAATTTTGCACATGGGTTTCCTGTTTTTTGTGTTTCTATCGGTCTTTGGAAGCAACAGAAACCCAAGATGGGTTTGGTGCTGGAAGTCAACAGCGGTGAATGTTTTTACGCTACGGCCGGCGAAGGTGCCTTTTTGAATGAGACTCCAATCCAGGTGTCGGCAATTAGCGAATCAAACCACGCAATGATTGGTACAGGATTTCCCTACAACGATATGAGCCTGAGCACGAATTATATTCGATTCTTCAAATGGTTGCTGCAACGCACGCAAGCTGTTCGTCGTCCGGGTGCGGCCTCTTATGATCTGTGTTGTGTTGCTGCCGGACGCTTTGACGGTTTCTACGAATATTCATTGAATCCCTGGGATGTAGGGGCTGCCGGGCTGATTGTGAAGGAGGCCGGCGGAATGATAACGGACTGGGAGGGAGGTGATAACTGGCTGTTTGGCGAGCGTGTGGTCGCCGGTAATGCTGATATTCACGCATTTTTGTTGCGGGCGATTAATGAACACTTCTCTGCGGAAGAACTAAGGCTTTAAGTAAACAGCAGAGGTGAAACGGATTTCTTTGCACATTTTATCTCTAACGCCTCACCGCTCAGGGTTTGTCTCAAACAGCCCGTCAAAAGAGCGCATCGGTATCGGCCCGTTATAATATTTGAATGGTTCGCCGTACGTAGCTCCGATCAGGTGACCATAATGGCGAGCGCGGGCTTCAATCCCTTTAAAAAAGCGTTTACCTGAGATATATGTTTCCGGTTCGCCGTCGGGGTTATCTACGTCGAATTGTGTTTCAAATGCGCGGATAGCTTTTTTCTTAGTCTCAAACGTCTCGGAAATATCAAAAACGATATCAGGCTCAAACGGGCGATCCTGCATATAATGAAGAATATGCGACGGCCGCCAGGGTTCTTGTGAGTTTCCATTGTCATCATCTGTTTCAATTTTTATGAGGCCGCTGTAAAAAATAGCATCAAGAGCCAGCTTGGTGGCGTTGCCATGGTCAGGGTGTCGGTCGTTCGGAGCGCCGACGAGGCAAATATGCGGCCGGTAATGGCGGATATCAGCAATAATCTTTTGCCGGTTCTCGGGGATATTTTCAAGTTGAGTATCCGGCAGCCCGAGATTTTCGCGAGCGGACAGGCCAATAATTTTTGCTGCCGCTTTTGCTTCTTCAAGGCGCTGCTCCGGGGTTCCCCGGCTACCCATTTCGCCGCGAGTTAAATCGATGACGCCCACCTTTTTACCCTGTTGTACGAGTTTTGCCAGGGTTCCACCACAGCAAAGTTCGGTATCGTCGGGATGAGCGGCAATAGCCAATACGTCTAATGAAGTCATATTTTTCTTTTTTTATTAGAGCAAAATATAAGGTAAAAAGTTATAAAGCACAGAAGTCGTCATTTGCTTGTCGATAAAAAATTATTGTAACGATTCTGATTAATTTCCGTATTGTAACCCAACACTTAAAACAGCTTACAGTAATGGCAAACAGTTCTCGGTTTTTTCGCAGCCTTTGGGAGGGGCTGAAAATATCGTCTCGGGCTATCAGTAAAAACAAAACCCGCGCGTCGTTAACGACCGTTTGTATTGTTATTGGTATCGTTTCCGTCACCAGTATGACGACTCTGATTGATGGCATTAACCGGTCCTTTGAGAGCAGCCTGCAGATGCTTGGCCAAAACGTCGTTTACGTACAAAAATGGCCATGGGGTTTTGGTGGTGAATATAAATGGTGGGAGTATATCAACCGACCCGAGATGAAAGTATCCTATGCCACCGAACTCGAGCAAAGCAATCGATTTGTGCAGGCGGCATCGGCCTCATCATTCCGTAATCGAAGTGTGCGCTATAAAGACAAAAGCATTGGCGGTGTAACAATTGAAGGCTCAACCCAGAGTGTAACACGCACAAATCCAACAGATATTAAAGAGGGGCGTTTTTTTACGGCAGAAGAAGCCCGGCGTGGTGCCCGGGTGGTGGTACTTGGCAGCAGTGTGGCTGATGCTCTGTTTGACCAGGAATACCCGATTGGTAAAGAAGTACGCATTGGCGGTCAGCGATTTTTTGTGGTCGGGATGTTCGAAAAGCAGGGCAAGTTTATGGGTATCGAAGATGTCGATAATCTTGTAACCGTCCCGATTAAAACATTTCAGCAAATTTTCGGGAGTCGCGGCGATGTTCGTATTGCCGTAAAATTTCCCAGTAAGGAAATTTTTGAGGAAGGACAGTACGAGCTGGAAGGTACCATGCGGCGCATTCGTCAACTCGACCCGCTTGAGGAGAACGATTTTGCCATTAACAAGCCGGAAGCTTTTCGCCAGCAGTATGAATCTATGACGTTTGCCATTTATGGTATCGGTATATTTTTAACCTCACTGGCACTGTTTATCGGAGGTATTGGGGTGATGAATATAATGTTTGTTTCCGTAAAAGAGCGGACAAAGGAAATTGGGATTCGCAAAGCTGTGGGGGCCAAATCGTGGGAAATTCTGATGCAGTTTTTAATTGAAGCTGTCATCATCTGTCTGGCCGGAGGAGCAATTGGCGTGTTACTTTCAGTGATTACCACACAGATTATTAATCAGATTTTTGTGGCTTATTTAAGCTGGCAAACGGTTGCGGTAGCAATTTTTATCTGTACGGTTGTAGGAGTTGTTTTTGGTTTCTTACCGGCGTATAGGGCTGCAAAATCAGAACCTATTGAATCGCTCCGATACGAGTAAAAAACCATGAATATCAAAGAAATATCCAAACAGTCACTTAGTTCGCTTGCGGCGAATAAGCTACGCTCGGCATTGACGCTTCTGGCCATTGTCGTGGGCGTTTTTGCGATTATTAGTTCTTCTACAGCTGTTCTCGTACTCGACACTTATTTTAAAGAGACGCTCTCTTTTATGGGGGGCAATGTAATCAACGTTTCGAAATATCCCTCGGTAAATGTGAATACCGAATGGGCAAAATACCGGAATCGGAAGGATATCACATTTGAGACAATGGAGGATCTTCAGGATCGGCTCGAAATTTCGAGGGGAATCAGTCCGGATGAACAGTTTGCCACTACTAAAATTCTTTATGGTAAAGAGGAAACCGAGCCCAACGTGTCGGTGCGCGGAAGTAACCAGTATTATCTCGAAAATAATGCATACGACCTGGCAGATGGCCGCAATTTTACCGAACAGGATATCCAGTACCGGCGGCCGGTGGTAATTATCGGGCATGACATCCGGGATGAGCTTTTTGAGGTAGAATATCCCATTGGGAAAACATTACGGATTGATGGACGCCCGTATCAGGTAATAGGTATCACTGAAGCGCGGGGAACAATTTTTGGCTCATCGCTCGATAACTTTGTTCTCATTCCATACACTACACTTATGAACGTTTATGGCACCGAACGCAATATTGATATTCAGGTAAAGGCGCCATCAATGACGCTGATTCATTCAGCTATGGATGAGCTTACCGGCGTGTTGCGTACCATCCGAAAAGTGCCGCCGGGAGAGGAGAACGATTTTGAGATCGAAACCAATGAGTCGCTCTCCGGCGCGTTCGACCAGTTTACAGGAATTTTATATATAGCTGGTTTTGTCATTGGCTTTATTGCACTGCTTGGAGCCGGCATCGGGGTGATGAATATCATGCTTGTATCCGTAACTGAACGCACGCGTGAAATCGGGATTCGCAAAGCGGTAGGAGCCACTAAAAAAGCCATTACAGCCCAATTCCTGATGGAAGCGATTCTTATTTGTCAGCTGGGAGGCATCATTGGAATGCTGCT
>JAFGWN010000145.1 GCA_016937115.1 Balneolaceae bacterium
CAGTCAGCTCTATCAGTTGTTTAGCCGTAGGAACTTTTACATTCGAAGGCGTCGAGGGCCAACAGTCCATTCTGAAAGAGTCCGCGATCACCCCGACATCACCACGAATTTGAGCATATTGGCTAAAAAGGCGTTTTTCCGCAGCAGCAGCCGAAATCGCCCCGCCCCCCCATGTCGAAACATGACCATCAGGATCCGGCAAAACCCAGGCGTTCACTCCGTAACTGCCGATGATATTTTCCGAGCCCCAGTACCATGTCGTTTTGTTATCCGGAGCCGTTCCACTGTTATCGTCTGTTTGGACTTTCGTATTTGGGCAAATCCCCACCTTCATCACCCCGGAAGTTTGTAATTCAGTACTGGTTTGATAATCCTTATCCCCTAAATAGGGAGCAATGTTGCGGAACCAGTATCCGTATTCACCCACATAGCTAAACGGGAAAATCCGTCCATCATTGTCGACGCTGTAAGTGCCGAATGCAATTGACATCTGACGAACATTGCTGCGGCACGAAACACCTTTGGCGGCTTCTTTGGCTTTCCGAAGACTCGGCACGACAACCGCAAGCAGCAATGCAATGATAGCGATGACAACCAACAGTTCGATTAATGTAAATCCCTTTCTTCTGCCCATTATTTAACTCCTGATTTCTTCTGAAGTTTCAGTTGAGGGCTGGCAAAGACACACCAGTCATATACGATCGTATCGCCGCCATCGGTTGTCGCAAGTGTAAGGAACCGATCTTCCGGCTTCAGCGAAACCACGACAACTTCACTCCCTAACATATCTTTACTGTGTTGATAGTGATAAACACCGCGGCCATCAACCAACACCCAAAATTCAGACTTATTCGTCTGAGACACAGAGTCGGGTATCCCGCATGTTGCCGTAAATCTGGAGATTTCCTGCTGAGGGATTGATTCACGAATCTTGTTTAAATCGAAGGTAATGCCCGCATTGGGATGAATAAGAAGCATCGACTGGAGATTCTTATTTTCTTCTTGTCCAGGCGACTGGATGTTAACTAATCGTTCGATCAAACCATCTATCGATGTATCAAGTACTGTTGGATTGGCGGTAATATCCGACCAGTAATAACTGTCCGTAACCGGAAATCCATCAAACTCGTGCCCTTCTGAAGAAACACGATTTATGCCGGCTGAACCATTCGGAACGAAAACACCATCGATAAATCGACGATTGCTGACAGGATAATAGGCCGGATCAGAGCGCCGTTCGAACTCCTGAATAACCAATCTGTTAATATGGCCTGTTCCCGGATCGATTCCGGAAGAAACATTGCCCTGCGTAAAACCGTCACCGCCAGCAACAATATATGCCAAATCAATCTCCGTCTGCCCCCGCCAGACATAACTGCAATCAGAACTGATATCACGCGCAAAAAGCTCTTTTTCGCAGGGAACATCTAAGATCGTTGAGGCTGCCGCAGATACTTTCTTTGCTTGTCCTTCACTCACTTCGACATTAACCTTGCTTGCGTTACGTCCGGCAATTAAACTGGTCTTCCCCTTGGTCACATGCAGATACATGTCCCCGTACCGATCAACCTGAACCCCAAACTCTGTGCCCAAATCAATGACACGCGATTCAGGAGTATTGATAATAAAACCGATGGCCTCCTTTGGAACCGTTGCATAAATTCGGCCATACTGTAAATTAATCTGATCCTCTGCAAGCAATTCAAATTCGGCCGGTCCCTCGATAACAACCTTCGCGTTGTTATCAAACAGCAATTCCGCCAGTCCCTCTTTCAGAAACAGTAATTCTTCAGGGCGGGTAATCAGCCGTGTCCCCTTTTCCATTGAACCGGAATTATTGCCCCAACTTGCATTGATACTGTCTTCCAGTGTCGCAACTTCAACCCCGCCTTTAGGAGGAGCGTATCGTAAAAACACGAAAAACAAGATAACCGCGGCAGCATTTACGAGCATGAAGATATTGAACTTACTGATCGTTCGCTTCTCCCGCGGTGGATAGACAACCTTCTGAATCAACTCCGGAGACGACTGAACTTTGGGTATTTCAACCAGAGGCGCATTTCTTTCATAATCTCCTAATTCTTCCAGCATCTCCATAACCTTGCGTGAAGAAAAGATCATGTTATACTCAATCTCCCAATTTGAAGAGATGAGGGCTTGATGTATTTCAATCAATTCTAAATAATAATCGAACGCGTTCTCATTAGAACCTAACAATTCGTTTAGATATCGATACTGGTCGTCGGAGATCCGCCCTTCCAGTGATAGATTGACGAGATTCCTTATTTCAAATTTTAATTTGGGATTAATCACGATGGTTACCTTCACCGAAAGATACTTTATTGATACAGCAAAGAAGAGACTCTTGAATACGTGAAATATTGCGATAAACAGTTTGAACGGTTTTCCCGAGTCTGCCGGCTATTTCCTTGATCTTGAGATGTTCATAATATCGCAGAAGTATTAATCTCTGATCTTCTTCTTTGAGAAACTTGAAACACTTCTTCAATGATGAAAGATATTCGGTAGATTTATCCTGCCTTTTTTCAACCGCCTGACCTAATTTTTCAAATAGATCTTCTGAAAACTGAACCTCTTTGGACCTCTTTTTCTTCTTTCGATATTCTAATACTCTGTAATGAGCAATCGTTAATCCCCAGGCAAGAAAATCCGTGCCAATTGTAAAATCAGAAAATTTAGCCCACATCGTCTTGCTGGTTTCCTGCATGATATCCGCAGCATCCGAATAATTGGGCACAAGAGTCAGTATATAAGAACTGATTTTCCCATGATGAAAGGAAAATAAACTGACAAATTCCTGCATTTTTTCGTTATCAGATTCCAATTTCACATACCCCTTAAAGAGTCTTTTTTTTGAAGTCCTCCCGAAAACTGCTTTGCGGTTGAAAATGAGAACTTTTTGCGTCTGGCAAAAAAGACAAATCTGCCTTAGCCGAAGCGAAGGCGGCTTTTGCCTGAGGCCGACCAGAAGCGAAAAAAGCCATTTTCAGACCCAATGAGGTTTTGGAATAGCTTCTATTATGTTAGGGCTTGTTATAATTAATTTTAACGCATAATTATTGTTTTTTTAAAAAACATTATATATTTCTTTCGTTTTCTAAATAAAAAGCCCCTGGTTTTGCGTTAAAATGGGAATCAGGGTAAAATATGCTTTGAGATTTGCTAGCCCCCCTACACAAATTGCTTTACCTTTTCTGCGTACAGCGGCGGATTTCGACGGAAAAACAGAGGAAAAGCAGAGGAAACTTCGGCGCAAAGAAAAACCCCGCTTCTGGGCCAAAATCGATGATTTAAGCCTAAAAACAGGGTTTGATTGGAGCGAGGACGAAGGGACTCGAACCCTCAACCTTCGGATCGACAGTGTAAACCGGGTTTTCGTAAGTATTTGTAAACAAATAGTTAATAACTGTAAAATAAGGACTTATGATTCCGACCGAAGTTCAGGCAAACCCCAAACGAAGCCCAAAAGTACATCTCTGTCACACATTTTGTCACACACCCCGATTGAATAGCGGGGCATGATTCTTAAAACAGGTATCTTTCCATCCTTAAATCCAGGGTGGCTGCGGGTGGGATTCGGTCATCGACCGAACGGTGTTTGATATGAAAAAGGCAGAAACGAGTTATTCCCGTTCCTGCCTTGAGTCGCTTACTCGGCCTCGATTTCATCGAGCATATCATCTATATCGCTCATTTCGTAATAGTCGCCGTTGTATTCGTATAGCTGGCCGTCCTCGGCTAAAGATTCCAAATTCTCACTGACTCCCAGCTTAAACGCCAGAGGGTCAAGATTTTTCAAGACCTGTGAAGGGCTATAAGTGCAGCAGCCAATTTTGATTTCGGGATAGCATTCGTCCAGCAATTTTTCGAACTGTGCCTCGCCGTCCACAGGTGTAAGCCTTGTCTGGATTAAATGCTCAATCACCCATTCCGTGCCATACTCAACCCCCACGCCGGACAGGTGCCGCATAAAATCATCGCTTCCGCAATCGGGGCAATGGTCCCCCTCAACCACCTTATAACAGCTATAACAAAAGTTATCCGTCACCTTGTACGCAGCATGTTGCAACCGACCGTGAATAATCTGCAAGTCTGTCATGTTCTCACCCTTTCAAAAACTGTTTTCAGAAGTCTTTCGCCTTTAGCGCCAGAGCCTGACGCACCCCGGCATTGAAAAAAACTTCCTTCGCCAGCCCATGGGAGTTTTTATCGTACTAAAACAGCCTCCGCGCGCGGTATCCATATTGAAAAGGGAATTTCAAAAAGACCTGTTGAAATGACGATCAAACAACAGCGGTGCCGGTCGGATGGTCAATCGTTAAGTGACAGAAACCAAAATGAATGGTACGCGATTGCCCGGCCAAATCGCCTTGCTTATGGAGTTACAAATAAGTCAGGGCTTTTATGAACTGCATCGACCTGTCTGTCGGGTGATTTTGCATCGCAGGTATGGGGATGGCTTGTCGGAATCGATAAATTCCTTTGCAACTTGGGTGTAATCTGTGTTCATCACTTTTGCGAGTAAATTCCAGCCTTTTTGGATTTCATCAGAATCAGTTATATTCTTACCAGTCCCAAAGAGACTTACGCCTGCC
>JAFGWN010000146.1 GCA_016937115.1 Balneolaceae bacterium
CTTGCACAACCTGCGCTTTTGGTGGATGACGAGGGAGTGAAGTGGATCAATCTGCTCCCGGACCATGCCTGCCCAATCGATGTCTGGCAATTAAATAATAGTTTCATGTCAGGAAATTAATACTATATTTATTACTGAATACGTGTTAACTGCTTTCTCCATTTCCAATCAACTTAAAGGCATTGGCACAGGAAACGATATAATTTCAAATAGATTTTATGCCTGTTTACATTCGAAATATTGCTTCCGCTGTGCCCGAGCATACCTTTGAACAATCGTTTCTAAGAGAACAGATGAAAACGTATGTAGGCGATCGACCGGCCACCCGGCGCATCATTCACAGCCTGTATACAAATTCCGGCATCGAAAAACGGCATACAGTGGTAAATGATTTCCATTCTAACGGGCACCCGAAATTATTTTTTAAAAACGAAGGTACGCTTTCAGAACCCTCGACAAAAATCCGTAATGACCTATATACCAAACATGCGAAAATGCTTTTCGCAGACGTCGGCCGAAAGTTATTGGATCAAGACAAATTTATTTCAAAAGAAGATATTACCCATGTTATTACGGTTTCATGCACGGGCTTTTTTGCTCCGGAGCCGGCCTATGAAATTGTAAAACAACTGGGATTATCTCCTTCAACCCAACGCTATCATGTAGGCTTTATGGGTTGCTTTGCTGCTTTTCCCGCCCTTAAAATGGCACGATCTTTCTGTGAAGCTGATCCCGATGCCACGGTGATGGTGGTATGCGTTGAACTTTGTACGCTGCACCTGCAGGCTTCCGAAGAGACCGATCAACTCATTTCGGCTTCTGTCTTTGCCGATGGTGGTGCCGGCGCCATTGTCTCCGCTAAAAAACCGGAATCCGGCTCTGTATGCTATCGATTGGACCAGTTCCAAACATCCATTGCCGACCAAAGCGAAAAAGATATGGCCTGGACTATCGGGGATACCGGATTCGACATGGTGCTCTCTACTTACGTCCCCGATATCATTCAATCCAATTTAACCACGTCCATTCAGCCGTTAATTCAAACCTATAATTTAGCTCTCTCTGATGTCGAGCACTGGGCGATTCATCCCGGGGGGCGGGCTATTCTGGATAAGATTGAATATAATCTCAAATTGGCGCCATCAAAACTGCAGGCCTCCCGATCAGTTTTGGCCAATTATGGAAACATGAGCAGTGCTACCATCCTGTTTGTGCTTAAGGAGTTGTTAAATCAACCGGCGTCCCGCAATCACGAACAGACCCTGGCCATGGCTTTTGGTCCGGGCTTGACGATAGAGAGCGGACTGCTGACCAAATTATCCTGATGATGCCGCTTTTCCTCACCGAACGTGATACCGTGAGCCGCGAACGCATGGACGATCCCAACTGCGACCGCACCGAGCTCATCAACACCTACCGCCAATTTAGTACCATCAATTCGATGATTTCAGGCTGGAAATCAATTTATCAGACTCACATTAAGCCTGCACTGGATGATAAAAACCAGCACTATTCACTGTTAGACATCGGCTTTGGTGGCGGCGACATTCCAATAAAGTTGGCGAAGTGGGCGAAACAGGATAACATTAATCTACAGATCACTGCTATTGAAACCGATCCGAGAGCATTGGAATTTATCAGAACAATAGAAACACCCCAAAATGTTGATTTTAAGCACGCCTCCTCTTCCGATCTTCTGAAGCAGGAGAAAAAGTTCGACATTGTAATTTCCAACCATCTGCTCCATCATTTGAAAGGAGCCGAATTTGAGAAGCTTCTGCGGGAAGCAAAGCAACTCAGCGCCCGAACGGTTCTTTTTAATGATATCGCACGCAGTGATATCGGCTATGCCTTGTTTAACATATTTTCGCGACCGGTCTTTCGAAGCTCATTTATTACTGAAGACGGACTGACTTCCATCAAACGAAGCTATACGCTGCAGGAACTTCATGAAAAAACGCCGGATGACTGGACTGTTCAACGCCTTTTCCCGTTTCGCCTGCTATTGAAATATCTCCATCCCTCTTTATGAAAAACGATGATGCATACCAGGTTGCGATTGCAGGTGGCGGTCCGGTGGGACTGTTTTTAGGCTGTCTACTGCAAGAGAAAGGCATCTCCTGCATTGTGCTTGAAAAACGGAAAAACACCATTACCCATTCGCGATCGATTGGCATACATCCTGTTTCACTGGAGCTTTTCGAATCTATAGGTTTGGCCGACGACTTTATTGAGAAGGGAACAAAAGTTAAGGAGGGAATGGCATTTATCAATAGTGAACACATCGGGACCCTGTCTTTTGCTTCTTGTCCACCGCCTTATCCTTTTGTTTTAACACTCCCGCAATATATTACTGAAGAGCTTTTGGTCGCACATCTGAACAACCTGAATTCTGCAGCGTTACAGTGCGAGACAACAGTAACCGGGCTAACCAAAACTGAAGATAGCATTCAGCTCAACGTAAATAAGAATGAAATTGATAAAAAAATAACAGCGCAATATGTAGTCGGAGCAGACGGCATAAATAGCAGGATTCGCCAGGAGGCCGCAATTGCATTCAAAGAAAAGACATATGATGACAGCTACATCATGGGAGACTTTTCGGACAATACCGGCTGGGGGTCGAAAGCCGCTATATTTTTATGTGACGACGGGTTGATTGAATCATTTCCTTTGTCAGGAAATATGCGGCGCTGGGTTGTAAAAACACAACAATACATGCCTGAAGTCCATCGCGAAGATCTTGAAACGCTTGTTAGCCAACGCATAGGTCACCAACTGCATCATACCAAAAACATAATGCTGAGCAGCTTTGGAGTACAGAAAGGACTGGCTGAAACCATGAGTAAAGACCGGGTCCTTTTGGCCGGTGATGCTGCGCATATCGTCAGTCCTATTGGCGGGCAGGGGATGAACCTGGGCTGGCTGGATGCACGTGATCTGGCCAATTGTTTTGAGCAGATTTTTAACGAATCCACAAAGCCCGAACAAATTTTGAACGACTACTCAAAACGGAGGCTGAAAATTGCCGGGAAAGCGATCCGCCGGGCTGAATTTAACATGGCATTGGGACGGAAAACCGGCAACCTGCAATTAAAAAAGAGCATCCTCTGGCTCATGCTTAAAACTCCGATATCATCACTGATGGCACGGATATTTACCATGCGGGGATTACAGACACTCCCTTTTTAATATGGGTTCGGGCTTCACCGTTACCTCATCATTGGCTTCTACCCAATTACAACATTTTGCTCCATCATCATCCTATAATTCCAGCGAGCCGCCCAGCTGTCTTATCAGTGCTTTAATTATTTTAAAACCAAAACCTTGTTCGTCGATGTTAAAATCATCGAAAAACCTCTTATCGCTGTAAATACGATACTTCAATTTAATGTACTCCTGATGAATCGAACCCAGCGAGAGCTTCAAGTAAACTACCCATTGGATATCTGATAAAATGCTATGCAGCATCTTTCGACTATCCTAACAATCGCAATGATGGAAATAAGACATTTTTATCATTGCAAGTTGGATTAAATACCCCTATTTTGCGGGACTTCATACAAAAGCAATTTTAAACGAGATTTACCGTGAACACAAACAGTTACAAAACCTTTTCGGCTACACCCGATGATATTAACAAAAGTTGGGTTCTTTTTGATGCCGAAGGACAATCATTAGGACGACTGGCAAGCCAGGTAGCAACCTATCTGCGTGGAAAACATAAACCGGAATTTACTCCGCATATGGATACGGGCGATTATGTTATCGTTATCAATGCGGAAAAAGTAAAACTAACCGGGAAAAAAATGCAACAAAAACAGTATTTCCGCCACACGGGCTACCCCGGCGGCGAACGTTTTACCACTGCAGAAGAAATGATGGAGAAAGATCCTACTTTTCTGACTAAAAATGCTGTTAAAGGAATGCTCCCGAAAAATAAGCTGGGACGTAAACTTTTAACGAACCTGCGCATTTATGCCGGTGCCGTCCATCCGCACGAAGCACAACAACCCGAAAAAATCGAGCTTTAATTAACACATGGAACAGAAAAATTTTATCGGACGACGTAAAACTTCTACGGCCCGTCTCTACATTAAGCCGGGAACCGGTGAGTTTTTGGTGAATGACCGCGAACTGGATGATTATTTTGCAACACAAGCACACCGTAACGTAGCATCACTCCCGCTTGAAGTAACCGAAATGGATGGCAATTTCGACATCAAAGTTACCGTTCGGGGCGGTGGAATAACCGGTCAGTCAGGTGCTATTCAACATGCACTGGCACGAGCGCTGGACGACCACGACGAAGATTTTCACAGTATACTGAAAGAGCGCGGCTTGTTGACGCGAGACGACCGTATGGTTGAGCGTAAGAAGTACGGACAGCCTAAAGCTCGAAAGAAATCTCAGTTCTCCAAACGTTAATTTGTTATTGGTTTTTGCCATTGGCAAAAACGTATCATAGCAAATAGCTATCGACGAGTATCTAAAATCAATCACACATACACAGCGACCGAGTGCGCCGAGTGTTCTCTTGAAAATGGGAGGATTAGCGCCGGGATTGACCTGTGTAGAGGCCTAACTCAAAAACAAAACATATCATGTCTAAAGTACCCGAATTAGAAGAACTACTAAAAGCAGGCGCCCATTTCGGGCACCTAACCCGCCGTTGGAATCCCAAGATGAAAGA
>JAFGWN010000147.1 GCA_016937115.1 Balneolaceae bacterium
CTGGTCGTTTGTGTGCTGTCGGCGGGCCGGCGATAATAGTTTACCCCCACAACGGTACTTCCGCGATCGCCGCTGCCGGAGGGTTCATCGGCTACGGCCTCAAAACGGTCAAAGCTAAATTGTCCGGGATTATCCGGAATGAGGTAACCAAAGGGAAGGGAATTATCAAAGTTGTTATTTAAAAAATTCAGCTTCAGCTGTTGCTGCTTATCCAGCTGGTGCGAAACCCGTGCATAGATCTGCCGGCCTACAATGCCTGAATTGGGATACTCACCGCCGTCGCGCCGATCCCAGTAGCTTATTTCGGCGTTTGTTTTCTGGCCAAAATTCCGGCTTACTACAAATTCCAGACTTCGGGTGTCAAAACTACTTTCATTATAATTGAGCTGTGTCAGTGGCTTATTTAGATGGTATTCCCTTAGATAAAAATTTGTCCGGTGTGTAATTCCCCAATTTTCTTCATATAGCGTTTTTATGCGGTGATGCGGAATATAATTCCAGTTTACCGTGCCCGAAACCGGATCATTCAGTCGAATGCCTTCCCAGTAAAGCTGCTGGTATTTGGGTTCCTGCGCATCTATAAGCTGGGCATTCGTCCGCCCTATAGTACCAAGCCGATAACTGATCACCCCGGGGTCGCGATTTTTTTTATATGTCCAGCTCGGCCAAAGCTGCCAGCGAAGGGTACTGTCGCTCGCCGCAAGCGCAGCGCCAAGCGGGGCATGATAATCCCACGGGGTCACTTCAAACGTAACACCGGCAGAATCAGCCTGAAGTGTATCGGCAGCAGAAGCCGCTAATGTATCAGAGGTGACAGGCATCGGGACTGAATCGGTCGCGGTTGAATCAACCTGAGCCCGAACTTGGAGCGGCAGCACCAATACAATCAGAAAATATATGGCATGGTTTAATTTCAAGCGAAATGTGGTTTTAATCCGTATGGCATCGTTTCAACTCCTGAGGCTATGCGGCGCACCATCTCCAGGGTGATGGCTACCGTTCGCTGCTTATTAATGTTGCGATCTTTGGTCAATTGTATATGCAGTGCAAAATGATGATTTGTTGACCAAAAACCAATCCAAACAGTCCCCACAGGTTTTTCATCCGTTCCGCCGCCCGGACCGGCAATACCCGTAGTGGAAACTCCGATATCAGAATTCATTACGGTCGCAACGCCCCTGGCCATTTGCAAAGCAACCTGTTTACTTACCGCGCCGTACTCTTTCAAATCTTTTTCAGAGACTTTCAGCTGTTCTGTTTTTATGCTGTTCGCATAAGCAACAATCCCGCCCATCATGTAATCGCTGCTGCCTGGTGTATCGGTGATGGTATTTGCCAGCAGCCCGCCCGTACAACTCTCTGCAACTGATATATTTAATTTATTCTCGCGCAATATGTTACCTGTTGCTTCGCTGAGTGTCATATCTTTCCCTTCACCAATAATCATATCATCCGCCCGGGCATAAATATACTTTTTCAGCTCACGGGTCTTGTCCATTGCTTCCTGCTCACTTTTTGCCTGCACGTTAATCCGCAGCGTATTCGCCTGTGGTGAAGGCAAATAAGCAACTGTTAGATCATCCGACAAAAAATCATGAAGTGACCCTATGATTTCGTCACTCAATGTGCTTTCTCCCACTCCGGCCATTTTTATATGAAAAGCAAAACGTCTGGTAATACCATCGGTAAGCGCATCAATTTTTGGAAGTACTTCGGTTTCTATCAATCCTTTCATTTCGTGTGGAATACCGGGCAACACAGCCAGTCTACTATCACTTTCCTCAAACCATAATCCCGGAGCCGTACCCTGCTTATTGAAGAGCACTTCACAATTTTCGGGTACCTCGGCCTGATAATAATTAGATTTGCTAAACGGAATGTTTCGCTGTTTAAATATCTTTTTGATGAATTTAAGTGTCGGCTCATGGATAGTCATCTCCACATCAAATAGTTCTGCCACGGTCTTTTTCGTGATGTCATCATGGGTGGGGCCAAGCCCGCCGGTGGTAATCACCAAATCACTTTCACGCATTGCCCGGCGAAGGGTCTGTTTTATCATCAACCCATTATCGCTTATCATATGAACTTGCGTAACCTCCACACCATGTTCTGCAAGCACCTGCCCCAACCACGAAGCATTGGTATTTACCGTATCGCCGAGGAGCAGCTCATCACCGATACTTACAATTTGGCATTTCATAGGTTTTGCTTATTCAAGATTGAAAATGAAATAAAAATATCAATGTTTAACCGCATTTTGAAAAGCTTTATTTATCCTCCAAAAAACATTTAATTGAGGCAAAGTATTACTATCTTTATCGGCGTGCAACAACTACCCAACATACTAAGCACTATCCGGATTATCCTGGCACCGGTGTTTCTGGTATTATACGTGCAGGACGAAGTGGTCTGGAGGGCTCTTAGCGTAGGTGTTTTTGCTGTGGCCGTTGTAACTGACTTTTTCGACGGTTATCTGGCCCGTCTCTACGAAGCACAAAGTCAGTATGGCGTATTCCTCGACCCGCTGGCCGACAAATTTTTGACATTTGCAGGCTTCATTTGTTTACCGTTTATTGATGCTGCACAATTTCCGTGGTGGGCAGTGGGTGTCATCGTTATCAGGGATATTCTTGTAACGGGTATGCGCGTAATTGCGGATTACCGTCAACGAACAATGCGAACCCGATTCCTGGCCAAATTTAAAACCATGAGCCAGATGTTCTTTTTGTATTCTGTGCTCTTGGTTGGTGTTTTTATCAAAGCTGATGTCTGGCTCAGCCCCTACTGCCAGCAATTGCTGCAATCGGGACTGCTCGGATGGGGCATGATTGCCATCGTAGTGCTTACAGTCTACACCGGAATCGACTACTTTATAACAAACAGAAAAATTTTTTCACTCAATAAAAATGCCAAAACTGAAACCGATTATCGGTAGTGTATTTTATGCCGGTTTTTTACCCAATGCCCCGGGAACCTGGGGCAGTTTTTTTGCTCTTTTCCCAATCTATTTTATTGGCGTTTACGGCCCTTGGTACGGCATAATCGCCTTTACAATTTTATGTTCATTTCTCACCGTTTGGGTTTCCAAAGCCTGCGAAGAAGAATGGGGTGGCGACCCCTCGCCGCTGGTGATGGATGAATTTGCCGGTCAGGGAATGGCATTCATCGGGTTATCACTTGCCCATCCTGCGTTTAACATTTACCTGCTGCTGATGCTCGGCTTTCTCTTCTTTCGCTTCTTCGACATTGCCAAACCATTAGGGGTTGATAAACTACAATCTCTTCCCGGAGGCTGGGGTATTCTTGTTGATGATCTATTAGCCGGTTTCTATGCTTATTTATGCCTCGAATTACTTATCTTTGTGCTGACCTACACCAATGTGTTATCTTAAAACGAATATTGAAAATATTTCAAGAGTTGATTTACCATGATTATTGATTCATCCTTCGCCAGAGAATTGGCGCTCGATCTGCTAAAAATTAATGCTGTTGTCCTTCGCCCGAATGATCCGTTTACATGGTCGTCGGGCTGGCACTCTCCTATCTACTGCGATAACCGATTGACGCTGCGATACCCGAAAATCAGAAAGAAAATCGCTCAACAATTTACCGGTTTCATCAAAAAAGAATATGCCGATGCAGAGGTGATCACCGGTACGGCAACTGCGGGTATTCCCCATGCCTCTTGGGTTGCAGAAGCGCTCGATAAGCCAATGAGCTACGTGCGTGCCAAAGCCAAGGCGTACGGACTGGGCAACCAGATTGAAGGTGGCATCCAGAAAGGAGAATCAACCGTGGTGATTGAAGATCTTATTTCAACCGGCGGCTCAGCCATCTCTGTTGTTGAAGCGCTTGAATTTATTGGCGCCGATGTACAATGTGTAATGAGCATCTTCACGTATGGATTTGATAAATCTGTGCAACGTTTTAAAAAAGCTAATATTCCGGTTTACACACTTACCAATTACACGACGCTCATCAAGGTGGCTAAAGACCACGATTATATCGATGAAAAAGATCTCAAAACCCTGAGCAACTGGCGGCAAAAACCCGAAACCTGGCCGAAGTAGTTTTTGTTATTGGTTACTTGTTATTAGATGATACAAATAACCATAAACACTATGCCCCTCTATACCAAACGCGCATATGATGAGCCAGAAAAAGACGATGGCTATCGCGTATTAATAGATCGGCTATGGCCGCGTGGTATCAACAAAGAAGAACTGCAACTGGATGACTGGCTCAAAGAACTTGCCCCCTCCGAGGAACTCCGCAAGTGGTTTGATCACGATCCAGAAAAGTTTAAAGAGTTCAAGAAAAAGTATCGTAAAGAACTGGACGATAAGTCGGGATTAGTTGCCTCTCTTTTGAGTAAAGCCAAAAGCCAGAACGTCACTTTGATTTATGCCGCCAAAGATCGCGAACATAATAATGCGGTAATATTAAAAGAGTATTTGGCAGATAAGTTAGAATAAAATAAAAAAAGGCAGTCCCTTATGAGACTGCCTTTAAGTTTATTTGTGATTTATTATTTACTCAACGGTTAACGTGCCTTTCATGCCGCCGAGGAAGTGACCGGGAAACGAACAGATGTAGGTGTAATTACCTTTTTCATCAGGCACCGTGAATGTTACTTCTACGGTTTCCCCGCCACCGGCCAGATCCGTCATGGCAATTACCTGGTCTTCCAGCTCCGGCGCAATATAGCCATTGTCCCGAGCCATAACCGATTTATTGGCAAAATTTTCCAAATCGGTTCCTTTTTGCATCAGCACCCAGTTGTGTGCCATGGCCGCTTTTGGAAGCTTGCTCACCGTGGTAAGCTTAATCGTTATTTTTTCACCCGGCTTGGCGGTAATTTGCGTACGGGTAAACTTCATTTGATCGGTTCCGTCCATTTCAATGACTCGAACTTCATCGTTTGGAGGTGTGTCTCCAGGACCGCTCAATGCATTAGCCGCAAAGAAAGGAACCAATAATAGGGTAAACAGGGTTGTTATGTTTTTTAGATATTTCATGATGATATAAGATTTAAAAATTAGGTTAATTAATATTATTTAGATTCTTTTTCGGTAATAATGAGGCCTTTGGCGCCCTTTTCAGCGTCGGCCATCTCGTGGTCAACCAATACATAATGGCCCTCTTCGGGTACGATAAACTCCATGACAGCGCCGTTACTGGCACCCAAGAGCACGGTCTGCATGCCGCGCCACTCGTTTTCGAGGTTACCTTCGTACCATACGCGGTCGAAGATAGCTCCAATTACGTGC
>JAFGWN010000014.1 GCA_016937115.1 Balneolaceae bacterium
AGTGGCGGTTTGTCCGAACGGGTCGGTAACGGCAACGGAATACTGGGTGGTGTCATCCCCTTCGGGGATGATAAACGGTTCGTCTGATCCGGTGTTCCACTCGTATTGGAATGGGCCGGTACCGCGTGTTATTGCAAAAAGGCTATCCTCCCGGGGACTTAAGCGAACGTAAAACTTTTTGGAAGCATCAGAGAAGTCAACATGCAGTTGATTACGGTGTAAAAGGGTGCCGTTATCATACATTTCGTACCGCACCTGGTTGTTCAGCGATCCTTCATAGGTGTAAGCGTAGGTATAATCGTTGGATTCTGTTTGCTGGTCCAGGTTGGCGGCGGAAAGCAGTTGGTTCTCAAACTGCCACCGTAAATCGGTTAACCTAGCATTCGAAATATTATACCATCCTAAATCAGAATAGAAGAAGTATGCTTTGAACTTGGGTGTTGAGCCCGGAGCAATAGTATTGAAATTATATGAATCCGGTTCTTCAAGATAGCTTGATAGTCCGTTGCCTTGCTGTTCAATAGCTTTGGGGAATCGAATGAGGAGCTTTTTCTGCCCGTTGTAGGTTTGCCGGACAGCCGGGCCGGTATATTCTTCCCGGGGCCATCTGAAACCGATCTGGTAATCGTTGCTTGCAGTACCGTCATACGAAACTATCCGGGAGATTAAGGGGCGCTTGTCATCGGTGTTCATCCAGCGATTTTGTTGCCCGTCGATAGTTGCTTCCATGAAGAAGTCGATATCTTCAGCTTGTTCGGGATCTGCGGGATTGTCATTACAGGCGGCCAGAAGAAGGCCGGCCATTAAGATGCAGTATACTTTTTTCATAGTGAATGCTATTTAGTGATTTCAGTAATACTACACGGAAAAAAGATGAGGTAACTATAAAACCGTTGCTATAATTTTGCGGGGTGTAGTTTACCTGTAGGAGTGTCGCACTAAACGCCCCGGTACCTTCATTCGGTATGATAGCGATCCCTTCACCCAGTGAATTGGGATTCGGGATCACATGAAGAGGTTAAACCTAAATTTAATTGTTAACCGCGTTACTTGAACGACACCCGTACGGTGCCGCCGGATGTCCGTGCAGAAAGCATGGGCCCGCCGCCGTTGATGGAACCTTCCACATCGTCATCTTCCATGCTGCCGGAGAAGTTTTCGAGCTGCGTGCGTACCCGGCTGCCCCGAAGGTCAAGGTCAAGCCCGATATTGCGGGGAACAGTAATGTCTACATTTCCGCCGCTGGTTTTAAGCCGGGCAAACTCACCCATTTTGCTGATGTTGGCAGCAATGCTGCCGCCGCTGGTAGAAGCTTCAACAGCGCCCGCGATATTCTCAAGATCGATATGACCGCCCGAGGTGCGAACGTTGAGGGTCCCTTCGGTATTCCTGGCATCGATGTGGCCACCGCTGGTGCGGGCTTCTACATCACCGGTGATATTGTTGATATCGATATGTCCGCCTGATGTGCGGGCGTTGATGGTGCCTTCAAGGTCGGCTAACTCCAGGTGGCCGCCGCTCGTTTTCATATCCTGCGTTCCGGTCAGGCCGGCCGTTTTGATATGCCCTCCGCTGGTTTTAAGCCGTGTGCTCATCTCGCGCGGTGTATAAACAACAAAAGAAACCGAGATGTCATTGTTCTCCCAGAATTTCCAGCCCGAATTGCCTTCGTGTTTGGCAATAGCTCTTATTCGACTTCCTTGTTGTTCAATGGTGATATCAAAATCTTCAAGATCAGTATCCGACGGTGAGAGTGATTCTCCGTCTTTTGAAACAAACATTTCAACCCGAACGCTGTTGTTTTGTGTGCCTTCAACCGTAATATGTCCCCCGGATGTTTGAACTTCCAGCTCACCGGGTGTGTTGATGGAAAACTCTTCAATCCGGTACGGATCATCGCCCCGGTTTTGCATGGCATCTGCAGTGCTGATTGCCCAAAGCATCAAGAGGAAAGAGATGCCAAAGGCAAAACCCATTTTTGTTATGTACGTTTTTCTTGTATTCATAATAAATAATACACTTGGACTTGGTTAAGAGAAAATTGGTGTGTTCATAATACGTTTCGAAAATCAAATGGTTACAAAACAGGCATAAATAAAATAGAGGTAGACGGTTCGAAGGAGATTTTAATTTTTTTATTCTCCCAACCTACCTGACTGTTTGTTTTGTGCTCAATTTATTATTTTCAACCTGCTAAAATTTTAACGAACCTTGTGTTGATGAAACTCCCTTTTGCTCTTGCGAAACGATTTGTGGCCGGTGAAACGCTGGATCAAGCCATCCCGAAAGTGCAGCAGATTAATGATAAAGGCATCAAAGGTACGCTCGACCTGCTGGGTGAAGATGTAAAGGACCGCAAGACGGCCGACGAAACGGTCGACAACTATATTGAACTGCTAAAGGGCATTAATGAAGCCGGACTCGACAGTACTATTTCTATAAAATTGACGATGATAGGGCTGGATATCGACCACCAATACTGTAAAGATAATCTGTTTCGCTTGCTGGATGTGGCACGCGACCAAGATCAGTTTGTCCGTATTGATATGGAGGGTTCAAAACATACACAGGCTACCATAGATCTGTTTAAAGAAGCATTCAGCGTGTATGGCAAACATGTTGGTATTGTGATTCAGGCTTACCTGCATCGCACCAAAGAAGATATTTCTGAACTGGCTGAAATCGGGGCTGATATTCGCCTCTGTAAAGGCGCCTATAATGAACCCGAGCGCATTGCATTGCAGAATATGCCGGCAATTCGTGATGCCTATAAAGAGTACGCGAAAGTTCTGTTTGAGAAAACTGCCTATCCGCGTATTGCCACCCACGATGATGAGCTGGTCAACTGGACGAAAGAATATACTGCCAACCATAATATAGGCAAGGCGCGATTTGAATTTCAGATGCTCTACGGCCTGCGGCAAGACACCATGGAGGAGTTCGCTGATCAGGGCTATAACGCGCGTATCTACGTTCCGTATGGCACCATGTGGTTCCCCTACTTTAAACGGCGCCTGACCGAGCGCAAGGAAAATATCTGGTTTGTGCTGAGTACGATGTTCAAGAAGTAGGGTAACGGCAAGGATGAAAGATAAAACGGTTATTCTTTTCACATCCCCCGTTTCGCATTTGTTTTTCCTGCGGGCGTTTTTACCTTAAAGGCATGGTTCAATTTCTCACCCAGCCTTACGTCAGCCAATACCTGATTGGTGCTGTATTCATATTTGCTGGAGCTATGCATTTTCTGAAGCCGGGAATCTTTATAGGTATTATGCCCGACTATATTCCCTGGCACAAACCAATGGTGTACATCAGTGGCGCGGCTGAGTTAATGGGCGGCATCGGTGTGCTTATACCTAAAACACAACTCTGGGCCGCGTGGGGACTGATTGTTCTACTTTTTGCAGTATTTCCGGCCAATATTGATATGACGGTGCAGGCCGTAAAGCATCAGGGATGGCGTTCGTTATATACGATTGCCACAATGTTGCGATTACCCCTTCAATTTGTGGTAATGTACTGGGTATATTGGGCGTGTATTCAACATTAGGTCCATGAAAAATTTAATCCGTTCTGCACTACATTATTGGTTGCCATTGCTGGCAGGCACAGCGATGCTGTTCATACCGCTGTTGCGCGATTTCCATATTGAATCAGCGCTGCTGGTTGCGCTGGTCGGTTGTTTTTGGTCGGCATGGAGTAGCTGCAGCAAGGAATCCGCAGAAAGCAATGCCCGGCAAACTGGGTTTATTGTAAGAACGCTTTATTTAATGGGGGTTCCCCTTCTCATCTATTCAATACTGGCAGGTTGTCTGAGTTGGCACGGTATCGGCTTTTGGATTTTGTACCCGCTGCCCTCTGTGTTGTTCGGGTACTCCCTGGGGCGATTATTGCGCATTTGGAACGTGCCCGCATGCCGGCTCACAGCAACGGTTATTTTATGTTTTATTGCCTTTGGAGTTCTGATATTCGAGTTTTTTTCCTTTCCGCAGGTCTACTTTTTTAACCACGTCTGGGGCGGCTGGCCGGGCCCGATTTACGATGAAACGGTGAAAATAACATGGAGCCTGGTCTTTTTTCGCGGGTTGACGCTTCTGTGGGTAGGGCTGTTCTGGTTGATGCCGCTGCAACCAAAATCATTGAATGTTAAAACCGCGGTTGGTGCTTGCTTAATTATGCTCATTGCCAGCTATACCCAGCTGCCTGAAATGGGCATTATAACCCCGCGCAGTTATTTACAGGAACAGCTTAATGGAACCAAAACCACAGCCCATTTTTCCATTTACTATGATGCCGGCCATTATTCGGAGGATGAAATCAGCTTCATCGCACAAAAGCACGAATTTTATTTTCAGCAGATTGTTAACCGGCTTGATATTGACTGGCCCGGAAATGCTGATAGAATTGAAAGTTATCTGTATGCCCATCCGTGGCAAAAGAAAAAGCTGGTGGGCGCAAAGTTTACCAGCTATGTGCCTGTGTGGTTAGATCAGGATCAGCTGCATATTGCCAAGCCCCAGATTGCCGGCAGCCTGAAGCACGAATTGGTGCATGTGCTGGCCAAGCAGTTCGGCAACCGCCTTTTTAATGCAAGCTGGAGCATCGGGTTGATTGAAGGACTGGCCGTTGCAATAGCGCCGGATGAATCACCGGTTACAACGATTGATCAAATTGTGGTATCTGAAAAGCCGTATCCGACTGTTGCCGAAATGGAGTACGCGTTGTCTCCCCTGGGATTTTATGGAGGCCGGTCGGCGGTGAATTATACGCAAAGCGGTTCATTTGCGAGCTATCTGTTGAACCATCATCCGGTGAGTCAATTTAAAGAAGCGTATGGTTGCGGCCGTATTTCGGAGGCCTATCGACTTCCATTAGATAGTCTGGTAAAAAATTGGTACCAGGCGCTGGATACCGTTTCGATTGATTCTACCGATCAACAGGTGGCACAGCGGCTCTACGGATTCCCGTCTTTGTTTGAGCAGCAATGTCCACATGTGCAGTCCGATTTTGCCCGGATATGGGATCGATACGAGTTTTATATGGCCGAAAGAGATACCGTACGGGCAGTGCAGCACCTTGAACAGGCGCGGAAAAAATCACCCGAAACCTTTTTTGTTAAAAATCGATGGGCCTGGTTGAATTTAAAAATGGGGAATATCCAAAAAGTGCAGCAACAGGCAAGTATAGCCGATAGCACGATTGATGGTCTGTTGCTCTACGCCGACGCCTTTGCCTTAACAAATAAAGGGGATATCGCTGGAAGCTATATCGACCAGGCGGTGCGCCGGCTGCAAGAGCAACCCGACTCATTGCTACAGCCTGCATTGCAAATGCGACAGGATTCGGTACAGTGGAAATACTACTGCGATATTGTTTATGAGGGCAATAGTGTTGCCGATTCAATTTTTAGTACATTGGTTCCGCGGACGCAGGCCCGTGCTATAGCTCGGGCTATTGAAACGGAAAACCGGGGTTTAATGACCAGGTACGCAAAAGCAGCGTTTCGTGAACCGGCCGACCTTCGATATTTTGACACATACCTTGCATTAATAGAACAGCTGGCATTTTTTGGGAATGATCAACTGGCCCGGAAGTGGTTGCAAAAAGTAGCAGGAATGGCATTGCGTACGCGATACAAGCAGCGCCTTGCAGAAGTAAAAGACTGGATAGATTATTTACAGCAAGAAAAAGAGATTATTAATCAATAATCATGGTATTTAGATGAAAATTACTTGGTATTATAATACTTTGTTGAAAGAAACAGGTAAAAGCGAAATTGAAAGAATACGATTATGATTAAGCAAAAAGTTCAGGAAGAAATAAACAGTCAGATACAGGCCGAATTTCAGTCTGCTTATATGTATTTAGGTTTTTCGGGATGGTTTGAATCACAAAACCTTCCGGGGTTTGCTCACTGGATGAAACAGCAATGGCGCGAAGAGATTGATCATGGAATGAAGTTTTATAATCATTTAATCAGGCGGGATGGAGAAATAGATTTGCAGAATCTGGATGCTCCTTCGTTTACTATAGAAACACCTCAAGAGGCATTTGAGCAAGCTCTGGAGCAAGAGCGCAATATTACCAAGCGTATTCATAAACTATACGATATGGCAAAATATGAGGATGACTATCCTCTTGAAAGTTTACTCCTCTGGTTTATTGATGAGCAGGTAGAGGAAGAAGATCAAGTGCGACAAATATTAGAGGATTTAAAACGCATTAAAAATGATCCTTCGGGAATGTTATTTCTGGATAAAAAGCTGGCAAATAGAAATAGTGATGCTTCCGGGGAGTGACGCTGTATTAATTAGTAAAAAATTAAATATTTAGTTAAAATTTAATCAATTGATATGTGTAAAATTATTTCTATATTAGTCATTGTTAATAACAGAACAGCAAATTAAAAAACTTGCTAATGTGTTATTAAAGCGTTTATCTTTGAAAAAGTGAGGGATATAAGGAACTATTATTAGTCAAAAGAGTTTGATAGTGAAGATAATACCTCAGATATCAATCGATTTAATTTATCAACAATAAAAAAGTAAAGTTCATTATTATGAAAAAATTGATACCACTATCGCTAATGTTGTTACTCTTTGTAGGAGTAGGAACATCTCAGGCGCAAACAGCGGAACAACCATATAACTTTAGTGTAGATTTTGGAACACATAGTTACAATGGTGATTTAGGGAATGAGTTGCTCGAGTTTTCTGAGTCTGATTTCCAATATGGAATTGGCTTGGCTACTTATTTAAATCCTGCATTTGATCTGGCCCTGAAAGCAAAGATCATGAAGCTTGATCGTACGAATGGTTCAGATGATGCGTCATTCGAAAAGCGAAATACATCATTCAAGACTGATAACCTGAACTTGAACTTAATGTTGCGCTGGAAGGTTTTCGCCAGCAATTCTGACTTAAACCCTTATTTGACAGCAGGTCTTGGTGCAAATTTCCTTCAATTTGATTCTGGCGTCCGAAATAAGGATAATGAAAATGCCGTTTATATGGGCGTTCCATTTGGAGCTGGATTTAACTTCGCGATTAATGATAATGTGATGTTGAATTTCGAAGCTATTTACAATCGTACCTTCGAAGATGGCCTCGACAGCTATCCTGTGCCTTCCGGAGATGCAATGCCGGGTGCTGCTACTTCAGACTTTGATGGCATCGACCATGACGACTTCCTCACTACTTCAGTTGGTGTAAGCTGGAACTTCGGTGGCGAAGATCAGGAAAGCCTGGAAGAGCGTCTGCTTCGTCAGTCTATGGAAAACCTCGAAGCTGCTGAAAATGCGTCAGCCGAAGCTTCCGAAACGCTGGATCAAGCCCAACAGTTGAACGAAGAAACGTTAGCTGCACTTGAAGAACTGCGTGAAGCTATCGACCAGATGCCGGAAGAAAGCGAAGAGCTAATGACCGAAATGGTCCGTATCGTCAACAATGTTCAGTTTGAGTTCGATAAAGCTGAAATTATTGAACCTGCTTATGATGAGCTGAACTCTCTGGCCGCTATCATGCAGGAATATGATGGGTTGAGCATTGATATTGCTGCCCGAGCTGATGAGCGTGGATCTGATTCTTACAACGAAGAGCTTTCCATGCGACGTGCACAAGCAGTTAAAGATTACTTGGTTAACCAAGGTGTAAGTGCTTCTAAAATTTCAACCAGCGCACTTGGAGAAAACGATCCTCTGATGGCTGGTAACTCAGAAACAGCTTATGCTCAGAACCGTTCAGTTCAGTTGACCCTGAGCTACAATGGTAACTAAGCAGTAGTTATATAAGTTATTTAAAGCCCTGCATCGAAATATTCGATGCAGGGCTTTTTTATTTGTCGAACGTTTTGCTTATCTGGTTTTCTTCGATGTAAATAGAGTAGTACCTCCCGTTTTCTTATCCGCCTGTTGTTTTATACCCTCTGTCATGCTAACATGGCTTATTAAGCAGACGAACGTTAAAGGGATTACCGGGTATAAAGTGGGTAGTTAGTTATAAAATCTTTGGCAGGCTATTTAATACTATTCGCTTTATCTGGTAAGCTTCTTCCTTTTCTAAAAGGTTACACCCAGCTTGATGTTGAACTTGGTAAACAATTCTGCACCGAGGGTGTGTGTACGAACCTCTTGGTTCAAAAGGTTTTGTACTGAAAACTGTGTATTAATGCGTCGATCCCAAAACCATTTTTGGGCACTCACAACTATATTGGTAAAGGACGGTGTTTTTGTGTGGAAGGTTCCTGAAAACGGGCGAATGGGAATGCCACTTGGCAGCTTATATTCCACACCTTCAAGTGCCTGGTACTCCAGCCATTCTGTAGATGAACGATAAGAGGCAAGCAGGGACAGACCCAGATTGGGTACGGGGGTGATATCAAGCTGATAACTTATTTTAGTTTCGGGTATCTGCCCGTAATACTGTTTATATCTTGCAGTACCGGAAATCGTATTTTGAAGCTGGAGATTAAATTGTTGCCGGAGCAAACCGGAGATGCTGTTTGTGATTTGGGCCCGAAACTCAAACCGGGTCCCCCCTTCGCGTGTTGCTGTAAATTGCCCCGGTTGAGTATCTAAAAACTCGTTTTCCTCTACTACCTGCCAGGGAATATTCAGCGCATCATGATGAATAACCTTCTGTTCAAGCTCAAGTGAAAAGTTATCACTGATAAAAAATCGGTTGGTTAATTTAACCCCCGTTAACTTGTTATTAAATGATTCCAGTGGTTGATCGATGGAGATGTCAAGGAAATCCGCAAATGTATAGCCCCGGCTTAACCAGTATGGGAAGGAGTTTTGACGAAGAGGCAGCTGCTCGGAGTAAAATAGTTCAGGGATTATCTTCCATTCTTCTACAAAGCTTGTGGGCAGCCCAAATCTAAGACTTTCGGCTGCCTGGTCTTCATCATAGTCAATATTGAAATGAAGGGTAAAGTCGGAAAAAGAGGATACAGTAAAACGACCGTCAAGGAAAAAGGTTGCCAAATCATTATACGGTTGACGTATGCCCGGCGCTTCGGTACGCAATCGTTCATAAATTATGCCCGGTTTAAAGCTGTAATTGGCTCCTCTGTACTTTGCTGATGATGAAAAAGTATGAGATGTTTGACTCCAGTCAAAAATATAGGTGTGCAGGGGAAATCGTTTTCCAATTCTTTTGTCATGGCCGATGTACCTGTTTGAGAAAAGCCAGTTACCGGTCTCATACTCTCCTTCCAGCGCAACTTGGAGATACTTGTTTTTAGTAGGAATTTCGCGGCCAAATGCCTGCAAAAAAAGGTAATTCTTATCTTCTCCATAAAGTGCGCGAGCTTTAACATTCCAGTTTTCCGCGGAATAGCCGGTTTCAAAAAGTCCGCTTCTGGCAATAGTCTGGATTTTATAATTTTCATACTGCTGATTGGTACCTAAGACCGAAGCGGTAATGTGTATCCGTTGATTGGAAATAAGATCAGTTTGTTGATGGTTCCGAAAGGAAAAAAGCCCCTTAGCATACCAGTTGGCTTTCCTGTAGGCTACAGAGAAGCTGCCATCGGGGCCCCAGCGGTCAATGTTGGGCGTAGTTTTCAGCGAATCAAAAATAAAAGGGCCGGGATCTCCTGATTCATTGCCGATATAAAAAGAGCTTTTGAAGCTCAGGCCGGTATCAACCGCAGCCGTTTTGAAGTTAATTAAACCGGCACTTGCCAGGCTATTTTCATATACCTGCGGGATAAAACGGGACGTGCTTTTTTTAATGTCTTCAATAAAAAGAGGCAGCATATTTACATTTTGCCACCCAAAATAGTTGATGTCAACGGGAATGCCATCCAGCAATATTTTGGGTTGGGCGCCATAGTATCCGTAAAGGCCGCTGTCCATCCAGTAGGTAAAAAGATCCGTAGAAGCTCGGTTCCACTGCTTGTTTTCTTTGATAATATCATTCGGCCGCATTTTCCCTGCATTATTGAGCGAATCGGTGGCCGATCTCTTTTGAGCATAACCCTGGCTGGCAATACTTATTGTCAGTAGTAAAAAAAATGCACGGAGTAAACTCATCGAATAAACGTTTTAAGCCAGGTTGGTTGTGTAAATGACCGGGTGATCCCTATCGAAAACAAGGTAACGGGCAAAGGGGAAAAGGTAAGCGTACGGTTATACGATACCGTGGCATTAATGTACCAGTGATCACGTAGTTTAATTTGATTCTGCAGGGCAAGTTCATATGCAAATTCACTTTCACTTTGATCGGTAACAAAGCGTTCAGTACCTGAATTATTCGTAAAGACAACCGATTCATCAAATAGCATTAAGTGGTTGCCAAAGCGGAGTGTGGGAGAAATCTGATACCAGGAGGAGACATTTATAGGATAATTCCAGCCCAAATGAATATATATAGAGTGGAAATCGGAGTCTTCTTCGGAAGGTGCATTTCCATTAAACCGGATATAGCGTAGTCCTGTTTCTAATTGTCCGGCATAAAACGGCAGGCGAAAATTAAGATGTCCTGCCGGTGAGGGATCCCACGTGTCGGTAAATGAATTATTATTAACAGAAAGGCCGGTACTTAAATCAATAAAGAAACGCTCATCTTCTAACTCCGTCGATTGTGCCATACTTCTGTTTCCCCAGCACAAAAGTAAAAGTACAATAGCAAGCCTTTTAATCATTACAAAAATATTATCTTTAAAAGAATGATACATGCGATATATTTAAGCATAAAAATTGATTGATTATCCAGGAAAAGTCCAAGTCAGTAATTTTATGCCTGCTCTACAGATGAATTTAATATTCGTTAGTAATTTATTGCGAATAGGGAGACAACCTTTTATTTAAGAAAAGTTGAATTTAAAAAATAGAAAGCGATAAGCATAGATTTTTATGACAGTTCAAAAACAATTTGTTCCACATACTGAATATACGGAATATCCTGCCAATCAGATGAAAAAACGAGCCCGGTTATTTTATGAGGATTTAAAGCGGCGGCGAACCGTACGGGAATTCTCTAATCGGGATATCCCGCGAGAAGTGATTGAAGACTGCCTGCTTGCCGCGGGAACAGCGCCGAATGGAGCAAATATGCAGCCATGGCACTTTGTGGTGGTGCAGAACCCTAAAATAAAGACCAAGATCCGGGTAGAAGCCGAAAAAGAAGAAAAAGAGTTCTATGAACGGCGTGCATCCGAAGAATGGCTGAAAGCGTTGGAACCGCTCGGGACGGACGAGAGCAAGCCCTTTTTGGAAGATGCACCATGCCTCATCGCCATATTTGCGAAAAGTTATGGAATAACGGAAAATGGGGATAAAGTTCGGAATTATTATGTAAAAGAGTCGGTTGGCATTGCTACCGGCATGCTTATAACAGCTATTCACAATGCGGGATTAGTCTCCCTGACCCATACGCCCAGCCCCATGGGGTTTTTGAACGATATTTTAGATCGTCCTGATAATGAGCGCCCATTTCTGTTACTGGTGGCAGGGTATCCTAAAGAAGGTGTAAAAGTTCCTGATATTACTAAAAAACCACTTGAAGAAATCGCAACCTTTATGTGATTTTCTGTCCTCACTTGATGTTAATTGAATTCTGTTAAAATGAACGAAGTAAAATCCAGTCAAAGTCCATTTAGAAGTATAGCTGAATGGATGATTATTTTGGCTATCCCGTTAGTGCTGTATTTAACGGGTTGGCATACCGAGGTATCGGGCCGGTTGCAGCAGGCTATTCTATGGACAGGACTCATACAGCCGGAAATTAAGGCTGATAAAGGAAAAGGGATACAGATCAATTATGATGTTCCTCTTATTTCACTGGATGGCGATTCGACCAACCTTGGAGCCTATAAAGGGAAAGTCATTTTTCTAAATTTTTGGGCCACATGGTGTCCGCCTTGTATCGCAGAAATGCCCAATATCCAGTCTCTTTATGAAAGGTTTAAGTCGAATAAGAATATTACTTTCCTGATGATATCACTGGATGAAGATCCTGACAAGGCCCGAAAATTTATAGAGCGCAAGGGGTTTACCTTTCCGGTTTATCTGCTGAACGGCCGCCGTCCCGCCATTTTTCAAAGTTCAACTATTCCCACAACATATGTTATTAATAAGAGTGGCATGCTGGTTGTAGAAAAGCAAGGCATGGCTAACTATAATACGTCATCTTTCCGCACCTTTCTAAAGAATGTGGCTCAAGACTAATATTTGACATTAAAATATTAGTTTATTCTAATATTCATTATAATAGATAAAACAAAGCGTTTTTGTGTTGGCAAGAGGCACGAGTGGGTATTTGTAGCTATAAAAAACTTGTAGCATGAGAGATGAAAAAGAAGTAGTTGATGAGTTAAGGGGTCAGGTAGATCAGTATCAAAAAATACTTCATAACCTGCACGAGGGGTATATCCTGGTGGATGAGGATGCGAATATCCATGATGTAAACCCGGCGTATTGTAATATGGTGGGCTATTCCAGGGAGGAGCTCTTATCAATGAAATTGACAGAAGTGCGCCCCGGTATGTCCCTTGCTTATCAACAAGAGTTTATAGAAAAGGCCATAAAAGAGGGTAGTAAGGAATTTGAGACGCAACATCGGCGAAAAGACGGGCAAATGATTGACCTCAATGCCAGTGCAGCTGCAATTGAAAAAGACGGAAAAATTTATCTGGCTTCATTTGTACGGGATATAACGGATCGAAAAAAGATGCTGGAGAATCTGGAAAAAAGTGAACAGCGTTTTAAGTCGCTGTTCAGGCACAATCCACATTCGGTTTATTTAATGGATTTGGAAGGGAACTACCTGGACCTTAACTCAAAAATAGAAGAGCTTACCGGGTATACCAAAGAAGAGATGCTGAAAATGAATTTTGCGCCTCTGATTACAGAACGAGATTTGCCCAAAACACAAGATAATTTTGAAAAAGCTGTATCGGGCGAAATCAGGGAATATGAAATCACCTGCATAACAAAAAAGGGACAGGAAAAGCCGATTCACGTTACTAATTTTCCCATGATCATTGGAGATGAAATTGTGGGTGTGTTCGGGATTGCAGAGGATTTAACAGAAAAAAAGGAGGCAGAGCGACAGCGCCGGGAAAGCGAGCAGCGGTTTCAATCACTGTTCAAGCATAATCCGCACCCGGTATATTACTTTGATTTGGAAGGCAATTTTAAAGAGGTAAATCAAAAACTGGTTGAGTTTACTGGTCACAGCCGGGACGAACTGCTACAGCTGGGTTTTGAGCATTTTATTGATGAAGATGATCTGGAGCGTACCAAAGAACACTTCAGGCGTGCAACGGAAGGGGGTTCAGGTACATACGAAATTTCGGTATGGGTGCAGGACGGTATCAAAAAAGAGATACGGGTAACAAAGTTTCCGATGTACGTAAATGAAGAAATAGTGGGTGTTTACGGTATCCTGCAGGATATAACCGAGCAAAAGAAGATAGCCCGCAACCTCAAGGAAAGCGAAGAGCGATGGCACCGGCTGGTAGAAGAGAATCCAAAACCGGTGCAAATTACTATTGATGGAGATATTGTATTCATCAATGAAGCCGGTGCAAAATTATACGAGGCTGGTTCCGCAGAAGAGCTTATAGGGAAATCGGTTTTTGAATTTACCCATCCTGATGATATAGAAGAGGTGAAAAAACGAAAAAATAAATTAGAAAAGGACATACAAGTTGACCGAGTTCATGTCAACAGAATTATTACCTGTGCGGGGAATGAGCGATTTGTTGAAGTCCACTCTGTTTCCATTATCTATAAGGGAAGAAGGGCTATACAAACCAATATATATGACATCACCAATCGTAAAAAAGAAGAGGCTATTATTCAGGCTTCGTTAAAAGAGAAGCAAATTTTGCTCCAGGAAATCCATCACCGCGTAAAAAATAATATGGCTGTTATTTCGGGCTTACTGGAATTGCAGGCCATGAATACGGAGAATGAAAGCCTGAGAAGCATTCTGAAAGAGAGCAAGATGCGCATCTATTCTATGGCTATGATTCATGAAAAACTTTACGCTTCAAAATCACTGGCTGCAATAAAGTTTGATGAATACGCTCGCGAATTGGTGGAGGTAATTATGAGAACAATGAGTGATATTAATACTGAAGTTGCCGTCCGTTTTAGAATAGGTTCCGGAGAACTGAATATAACTCAGGCTATCCCGTGCGGACTTATTTTGAACGAACTGGTTGTGAATTGCTACAAACACGCGTTCACCAAACAAAAAACAGGATCAATTCTGGTAGGATTTTTGAAAGATAATGACAAAGTAACGATCTCGGTCGAAGACAATGGAAAAGGGTTGCCGGGGGACTTTAACATTGAGCAGCAACAGAGTCTTGGAATGAAGATTATCCGAACGTTGGTAAAGCAGCTTGAAGGCGACATAGATATACAGTCAGGGCAGGATCAGGCAGGAGTATGTTTCATTATATCATTTAAAGAAGATCAATAAATGAATATACTACCTTATGCAAAGCGATCGGCCAGCCGGTTGATAAGATAGCCGCTTTCTTTAAGTGCCTGGGATGCAAACGCACCAAAAAAATCGGTAACGGCTTCAAACTCTTTAATGAAACCTTCTTTGTCATCATTTTTGACCATTTCGGCCAGGGTTTGGTTGTGCTCAATAAATGTAAGGAGTAGTTCCCGCCGCTCTTCATTGGCAAATACAATATCGGCATAAAGCTCGGCACTTTGGGCAAAAATACGGCCGGTCATCATCAGCTCGGCGCGGTAAATGGGGCTCGAGTAATCAAGAATATCCTGGGGTTTCAAATCATATGTTTTCATAAAGGATCCGTGTAGCAGCGCTACGAAGTGGCGCAGCCCCTGCACCATGTGCATCACATGGTCGTGTTTTTCCGGATTGGCTTCCACAATACGCATGCCCCACAGCTTGGCCTGATCCACGACCCATCGGCACTTATCTTTGTGCTGAACCGGACACACAACCATTAGTTGTTTGGAAAGATTTTGCACATCCGGTCCGTGCATCGGATGAAGACCGAGTATAGGGCCCGCATGGACCTGCTTCATGGTTTCGATTGGCGCCGTTTTATTACTGGTGAAATCGGCAAGAATAGTATCGGGGTTTAGCTTTGGCGCCAGCCGGTTGATTACATCAATCGTTACGTTAATAGGCACAGCCACAATCGCTAAATCGAGATCGGATGCAATTTCTTCCAGCTCGTGCCAGTTGTGTTTGTCAATACCGTGCACATTGTGCCCCGATTGCCGGGCAACGCGGGCATACAGGCTGCCCATACCTCCTTTAACACCAATTATTAAAATATTTTTGGCGTCGGGAGTGGCCCGGGGAAATTCGTTTGACGACTGGCTGGCCCGGGAAGAAGCCATGATCATACGCAGGAAATCCTCCGCCCAGTCGGGGTCGAGATTATGGTCTTCAGCCATCTGCCGGAAGGCAACGGTCTTTTCATCTTCACGCTTTGGTGCAAAAATGGGAAGCTGATTATCAATTTTCTTTTCGATCACCTTGTGGACGATCTTATTGCGTTCCGATAACAGGTCCAAAATCTTTTCATCAATCTGATCAAGACGGTTACGCTGCGGGCCAAGTTTTTTTTCGTTAGGGGTCATTTAATTGCCTATTTTTAGAGATGCTATCATTTAAAGCGATCCCACACTTTTGTATTTATTAATTCGTCTAAAAATATGTGATTTTTAGAGAATGATAACAGCTCATTTTCGTTTTATAACAATTGACAGTAAACCTAAGAATATAGAGTGTCATACCGAACTTGTTTCGGTATCTATATTTATACTTTTGAATCTCATATCCTGGAACAAGTTCAGGATGACATAGGAAATAAGATGTCACAATTCGATTTACAATCTCCCTGGCCGCCAGCCGGTGACCAGCCCAATGCTATTAAAGAGTTGGTGGAAGGAATCCAAAGCGGGGATAAATATCAAACCTTGTTAGGAATCACCGGTTCAGGCAAAACGCGCACTGTAGCTGATGTCATTGATCAAGTTGAAAAGCCGACACTGGTGATGAGTCACAATAAAACGCTGGCGGCCCAGCTGTACCGCGAGCTCAGTGATTTTTTCCCAAATAACCGTGTCGAATTTTTTATCAGTTATTACGATTACTATCAGCCGGAAGCGTATATGTCGGGGCAGGATAAATACATTGAAAAGGACTTGTCCATCAATGAAGAAATTCAAAAACTGCGGCTGCGCGCTACCAGCTCATTGCTTTCGGGACGGCGCGATGTGATTATCGTTTCATCCGTAAGCTGTATTTACGGCATTGGTTCGCCCTCGGAGTATGAGAAGCTGATTATTTCGCTTGAGACGGGTATGGAAATTCCGCGAAATACACTGCTGTATGACCTGGTTGATTTGCACTATACGCGTAAGGACAACGATTTTGGCCGCGGAACGTTTCGGGTGCGCGGTGATGTCGTCGATCTCTATCCCGCCTATGCCGAAGATGCTCTGCGAATTCAGTTTTGGGGTGATGAAATTGAAAAACTGGAAGTTTTTGACGTTGATACCGGTGAAATCATCAATACGGTGGATGAGTTTCGGATTTACCCGGCATCGCACTATGTGACGACGGAAGAACGACTGGAGCAGGCCATTGAACAGATCCGCGAAGAGATGCACTGGCGTGTGGAGATACTGCAGGATGAGCAGAAATACCTGGAAGCCAAGCGGCTGGAGCAGCGTACGCTCTTTGATATTGAGATGATGCAGGAGATTGGTTACTGCTCGGGCATTGAGAACTATTCGCGTTACCTCAGCAACCGCAAGCCGGGCGAACGTCCGTACTGCCTGTTCGACTACTTCCCGGATGACTTCATGCTTGTTGTGGATGAAAGTCACCAGACGGTTCCGCAAATATCGGCGATGTACGGCGGGGACCGTTCGCGAAAAATGGAGCTGGTCGATCACGGTTTTCGGTTGCCTTCGGCCCTTGATAACCGGCCGCTTACATTTGAGGAGTGGGAAGGAGTTGTAAACCAGGCCATTTTTGTGAGTGCCACACCCAGCGATTATGAGCTGGAAAAAAGCGGCGGCGTTTTTGTAGAACAGATTGTGCGTCCCACCGGATTAATGGAACCCGAAATTGAAGTGCGGCCGGTTGATAACCAGATTGACGACCTGTTGGATGAGATTCAGAAGAGGGTAGCGAAACAACAGCGCGTGTTGTGTATTACCTTAACCAAGCGACTTAGCGAAGAGCTAAGCGAATATCTGAAAAATGTGGGTATTTCGGCCGCGTACATGCACAGCGAGCTTAATGCCATGGAGCGGGTGGAAGTGCTCTACAAATACCGGCGCGGCGATTTTGACGTGTTGGTGGGCATCAACCTGCTGCGGGAAGGGATTGACATCCCCGAGCTGAGTTTGGTGGCAATTCTGGATGCCGATAAGGAAGGATTTCTGCGATCAGAGACATCGCTGTTCCAGATTGTAGGCCGGGCCGCACGCCACGTGGAAGGTAAAGCTATTTTGTACGGTGATAAAGTCACCGACAGCATGCAGGCCGTGATCGATGAAACCGAACGCCGCAGAAAAATTCAAAAGGAATATAATGAGAAGCACGGTATCACTCCGAAGACGATTGAGAAAGAATTGAAGCCGCTGGTTGATCCCGGTCTTATTTCTGCGCAGAGTTTTGATCTTGATGAAATATCAGAGAAAGATAAGCCACTGGAGCGTGTAAAAGTGGCCGAGGAAGGCATCAAATATAAAGCAAATCCCGCCATGAATGAGGTGACGTTTGAGAACAAAGAAGAGTTCATGGAGTACTTGCAGGATTCGATGTACCAGGCGGCTAAGAACATGGAGTTCGAAGAGGCGGCCCGCATCCGTGACCAGATTGAAAAACTGAAAGAAGAACTTTGATAGTCCCCCTTCGAAGGGGGAAAGATTCGTCGGCGACGAATCTGGGGGATGTAACTATATAAATAATAATATAGATGCTGAAACACGTTCAGCATGACAAGTTTAAATTATGAACGAAACCATCACATATCTTAAAAGCTTCTTCAAAGACAAAGACGTTGCCTCGGTAACGCCGACGTCGCGCTGGTGTATGGAGCATGTGTGCCGGCCTATCGACTTTTCAAGCAATATCACCATTGTAGAATACGGTGCCGGCGCGGGCGTCTATGCCGATTATTTATTACCAAAAATGACGGCAGGTTCATCACTCATTATGTTTGAGACGAATAATCGGCTTTTTAAGGAATTGCAAAAAATAGATGACTCCAGGGTCCAGTGCTACAACCAAAGTGTAGAACATGTTGATGAAGCGATTGGTAAAAGCCTGATTGGCAAAGTGGATTACATCATCTCGGGCATTCCGTTTTCTTTCCTGGACGAAGAGGTTAGAATGGGAATATTGCAGAAAAGTAAAAAAGTACTGCGACCAGCGGGAAAGTTTCTGGCCTACCAAACCTCGGGTCATTTAAAAGAGCCGTTGCAGGAAGTCTTTGGCAACGTCTACACCGAATGGGAATGGCGTAACATCCCCCCGATGACGGTGTACCAGGCGGTGAAGGAATAGGCACTAAAGTTTTTTACAAAGCTACTGTATTTTATAAACTTGGACACCTCCTTTCCCAGACTCACGAATAGATAAATGCTCTTCATTGAGGTTGTAGATAACATAACAAGTTCTTTCAGTAGTATTTAGTTCTTTTAAAACAAGAAATTTTAAATTTGGGTTTGGGTTTTCCCATTCAATTTCACTATATCTTATTTTTTTAATTTCAGGTATGGGTTGCACAGTAACAGAGTTTTTTGTTGGATTATCACAACTACCAACCATTAAAAATACAGTGCAAATAGCTAAAAAGCATATATGACGAATGTACATAAGCGAATAGTTAGGTGGCATCCCTTTGTTTCTTCCTAAGAGCATCCGCATTACACTTTATTACAAAAAAGCCGAAAATAATTTTCGGAGTTACAATATAGGGTGATATAAGTTATTGAAGAGCAATAGGTTGGCGCGAAAGAAAATTTTAAAAGGCGGGGAATATTAACACCCCGGCGTTAACGCCGGGATGTTAAAGAAATAGCAATACATATAGAAGTGATTTAGTGATGCTATCACTTTAAGCGACGGCATTACTAAAAAATCGAATTGTCATCCTGTCTTGAACGCATGCGGGATCAGGATCTGATACTCATAACCATCATAGATCCTGAGACGAGCTCAGGATGATATGAAAAGCAGAAAGCTTATTCCTCTTCGGAAGAAGCGGCTTCTTTTTTGGCTTGGTCTTTAGCAACCTGCTTTTCTTGCTTGGCCGCTTTCTCGGTCTTCTGATCTTCGGTCTTGGGCTCGGGCTTTTGCTCCACTTCTTTATGAGCCTTTTCAGCGGCACCCTGCAGATTACGTTGATCTTTTTCTTTAATACGGGCAGCTTTTCCGCGGCGCTCGCGCAGGTAGTAAAGCTTGGAGCGGCGTACGTCGCCTTCTTTCTTTACATCGATCTTGGCGATAAATGGTGAAAAAAGCGGGAAAATACGCTCAACCCCGATATTACCGGCCGAAATCTTGCGGCAGATAAAGGTCTGGTTTGACCCCGATCCTTTGCGTGAAATAACAACGCCTTCAAACTGCTGAATCCGCTCTTTTTCACCTTCACGCACACGATAGTGCACATTTACGGTATCGCCGGCTTTAAAGCTGGGAATGTTTTCGTTTATAAGTGATTGTTCTGCGAGTTTTAACTTGTCCATGATATTGTTAACTAATGGTCTTCATTTCTAAATTTTTCAAATAAATCAGGGCGCACTTCTTTAGTACGCTTCAGCGACTGTTTATGCCGCCATTGCTTAACTTTTTTATGATCACCGGAACGCAGCACGTCGGGAACCTTCATTCCCTTAAATTCAGCCGGGCGCGTGTACACTGGGCCTTCCAGCAGATTATGCTGAAAAGAATCGGTCAACGCACTTTCCGAATCACCCAGTACGCCGGGCAACAGCCGCACAATAGCATCTATCATAGCCAGGGCCGGCAGTTCACCGCCCGAGAGCACAAAATCACCGAGGCTGTATTCCCGGGTGATCAGTGTATCGCGCACGCGCTGGTCAACGCCTTTATAATGCCCGCACAAAAACAAGATGTTTCCTTTTAAGGAAAGCTCATTCGCCTGTTGCTGCTTAAAGGGTTTTGCATCCGGAGCGGGGAAGATTATTTCATCATAATCCCGCTCGGCTTGCAAAGCTTCAATACAGCTGAATATTGGCTGTGGCGTTAGTACCATCCCGGCGCCGCCGCCGTACGGATAGTCATCCACCTTGTTGTGCTTGTCTTCGGAATAGTCGCGCAAGTCGTGAATGTGAATTTCAACCGAGCCGTTGTCTTGTGCGTTGCCCACGATGCTGTTATGCAGCGGGCTGTGCAGCACTTGCGGTACGGCCGATATGATATCAATGCGCATCATTCGGTGTCCGTTAGCTGGTCAAGATTTCGACAATAGATGATTGCATTTTCTTCATCGGTTGATTCGATGTATTCATCCACGAATGGAATCAGCAGCTGCTGGCTGTTAGTTTCTACAACCAGAACCGGATGCGCGGG
>JAFGWN010000015.1 GCA_016937115.1 Balneolaceae bacterium
ATTTGTATTTTAAAGATGCACTTTTCAGAAGTTGTAATTGTTAATTAGCGATACATTTGTTCATTATGCCAAAGCAGATTGGATCACTTACCCTTTATTCAGTCGATGACCTTCATGAACAGCTGGGGCTTAGTAAAATGACGATCCGGACGTATTTAAGAGAGGGTAAAATTCGGGGACGCAAATTGGGTGTGCAGTGGTATGTTACCGAACAGGCACTGCATGAATACTTCAATGAGCCGGTGAAGGAAAAACCGAAATCGCACACCGGTAAAAACTATCGGTATATTGTGCAAGGTATTAACGATTTGGTGAGTGAACAGGAAGAGTGTGATACCCTCGAAGAAACCATCGAATGTATCAATCAACAGGCCATCATCAGTTTATTTCAGGTTGCGATTATAAACCGCCAAACGAGTGAGATTGTAGAACTGGTAAAAGCCCGCGATTTTGTAGAACGATATACATAAATGGACCCTGAATTTATGTCAATCCAAGGATCTGGTGTCACTCTTCTTACCCAAAACCACAACATAGGTTTATGACTTCGCTATCTGTTATATTACGCGTGAATCATTGACATTACTTAATGTTTAACATGTTTTTATGCTCGAAAAAAAGGACACTAAATTAGAAATATTTGGTTTTGGAGAAACCGATGATGACAAATTCTATGCGCTTATCAACCTCAAGAAAAGCCCGGATGGAATTGACCTTAAAAAACTATCAATGGCTGATCCCCGAAAGTTTGACGAAGTGCTGGACAGCATGGGCTGCATTCTTCTGCTGCGGGGTGATGAAGTGGAAGAGCTGATCAACCGTGGTGATATAAACGATGCCGACCTTCACAAAGAACTGTATGAGCTGGCCGTAAGGGAGCAGATTATTAAATAGACGGATATACAGCAGATGTGAAATAGCCGATGGCCAACATTTCACATACCACTTTTACTATTTGCCTTAAACCTTGAACGGCATTTCCTGTTGCCACCACTGCCAGCTCATCAGCAGGCTAACCATCGTTTTACCATCCGTTATTTTTCCCTGGTATACCATTTGAATTGCTTCCCGAAATGACACCCGCTCTGTCATTAAAAATTCGTCGTCATCCACGCGGCGATCGGTCTCGGTGATATCCCAGGCACAGAATAGGTGAATAACCTCATCCGTATAGCCGATGCTGGGATGAAAAGGCGCCAGATAATGGCTCTTGCTATAGATCAACCCGGTCTCTTCTTCTACTTCCCGCGCAGCCGTCTTTTCCGGATCCTCCTGTGAGTCAATCTTGCCGGCCGGCACTTCGTAAAATACCTCCCTCAATGGATAGCGGAACTGCTTAATCAGCATGATGTCTCCATTTTCAAAAACCGGTACCACTGCAGCGGCTCCCGGGTGCTTGATCCACTCACGCGTTGAAGTGCTCCCATCGGGCAAGCGAACCCGGTCTTTAAATACGTGCAGTAACCGCCCGTTAAAAACTTCATTGGATTCAATTTTTTGCTCCTCAAGCCTTTCCAAATCTCCCATGAGAACATTATCTTTTATCAAGTTTCGTATTTGTGAATAAAAAAGAATATAGAGAAACCGTTTGGCTGATTCATCCCAAATTAACCGGAAAAAGAAAATATCTCAGGCTGTTTTTACCTGGTCAAACCTGATCTCGTTCAGCCGTATTTTTGTTGCATTCCCAATTATATATTTGCATTACCAAAACGGAATGGAGCCTACCTGGACGATTGGGGGGCTGGTATTCTACGGCATTATCTCTGATTACCTGGACGGATATATCGCCCGCAAAACCAACAGCATATCGGAATGGGGCAAAATTCTGGATCCTGTTGCTGATAAAGTTTTGGCTTTTGTCCTGTTCGTCTATGCGGTATGGGGCGGACTTATTCCACTCTGGTTCCTACTTATTGAACTGGCACGCGATCTCCTCATTCTGACGGGATCAATTTACATTCAGCGGCAGTACGGCAAGGTAGCCATGGCGGTAATGTCGGGCAAGTGGAGCGTAAACGCATTAGCCGCCTACTGGATGTGCGCCTTTTTTCTTCCCGATATTTTGTGGCCGCAACTTTTTTTCATGGGATTATCACTAAGCCTTATGCTTCTCTCATTCTTTGATTATCTTTACCGGTTCATCCAGATACAAAAAGGAGTTGAATTTAACTGATTTACCACTAATCACAGAAGCACAAAAAGTTGCGTTTTTAAATGTTTGACGATTTGTAGCTTAAAATTTAAGATTTATTTATGGGCTTTCTCGAAAAAATCGGGCTGAAGAAAAAGGAAAAAGTAGAAAAGGGCGTCGAAAAAAGCCGCTCTGGCATCATGGGTAAAATCGGCAAAGCTATTGCCGGAAAAGATACGGTTGATGCCGAAGTGTTGGACGAACTGGAGGAGATTCTTATCACCTCTGATGTTGGCGTTCAAACAACGATCGAAATCATCAACCGCATTGAGGACCGGGTAGCCCAAGATAAATACCTGAACAGCAGCGAACTGCAGCGTATTTTGCGGGAAGAGATCATTGCGCTGCTTAAAGAAACCAAGTCCGACAAGCCCGCCGACTTTAAAGCCCAATTCCCAACCAAGCCGCACATTGTACTCATCGTCGGTGTTAACGGCGTGGGCAAAACGACCACCATCGGCAAGCTGGCATACCTTTACAAGGCAGCCGGCAAAAAGGTGATGCTGGGCGCAGCCGACACGTTTCGTGCTGCAGCCGTAGATCAACTTAAGATCTGGAGCGAACGCGCTGATGTACCCATCATTCAGCAGGGACAAGACGCTGATCCTGCAGCCGTAGCGTTCGATACGGTTTCGGCCGCCAAAAGCCGGGGCGCCGATATTGCACTCATCGATACCGCCGGACGCCTTCACAACAAGAAATCACTCATGGATGAGCTGGCAAAAATTAAAAGAGTAATGGGCAAGGTTGTTGATGATGCCCCGCATGAAGTCATCCTGGTGCTGGATGCTTCTACCGGACAAAATGCCATGCAGCAGGCAAAAGCATTTACCTCGTTCGTTGATATCACCGGGCTGGTACTCACAAAGCTGGACGGTACGGCAAAAGGCGGAATTGTAATTGGCGTTTCTAATGAACTGGAGGTGCCTGTTAAATATATCGGGGTAGGCGAAGAGATTGAAGACCTGCAGGTATTTGACCGGGAACTATATGTTAACTCCCTGTTCAGCGACGACTAAAATAAAAAAAGCACTTTACGCATTATGATAAAGTGCTTCGTCACCCTATTGTTTAAGAATCCATAGGGGGCGGGTTTACTGAACCATCGTCATCATCGTCTTCTCCCTTACCATCATCGTCCCCGCCGGGCATCGCTAAATGAGCCGGTAGTTTTTCCTCAAATAAATCAACCATATCACTCCTTTTTTGTTTTGATGTTTTAGCCAACGTATGTTTCTATTTACCTTTTTTTTGGCTAAATAACAAAAAGATAGCTTAACAAGTCATTGTAATTAAATTGAAAATGGGTATGCACTACGTACGGCTTTCGGCGGGGACGCTGATCTTTTTACTTATTTCCGGTGCCGGGTTTGCCCAATCTATTCAGCTTGCGGATTCGCTGAACCAGCGGGGACTGGAGTATTATAAATCAGGAAACTACCGGCAAGCAGAATTTTACCTGCGGGAAGCATTTCAACTATATCAAAAACAGACAGAACCGGCCGTGTGGCTGTCGCCCGGTATGGACTATGCTGAGATTCTGGTAGATCGTTCTAAATATGATCAGGCACTTACACTTTTCAAGCGGTTGAAAAAAGTAGCTGTAAATCAAAAAAACATTCAGGCCCAAGCCCGCATTGAAAATGACCTGGGATGGGCGTATAAGAAAAAAGGAGAAGCTGAAACTGCCCTTGACTACTACCAGCGTGCTATCCCTTTAGCCAAAGAAGCAAAGGACACCCTCCGTTTAGGTTATATATATAATAACATAGGATTAATTTATCGTGGCTGGGGAAACTATAAAGCATCTCTTGAATATTATCAGCAGGCACTTTCCTATAAAAAGAAAACAAATAGGAAAAAGAGTATTGCTATCACACTTAATAATATTGGGCTTTCCTATATAGAAATTTCGCTTTATGACAAAGCACTCGAATATTACAAGCAAAGCCTGGCTATTCGAAAACAGTTAGGAAACATAGACTTACTGGCAACCGCAACAAGTAACATCGGCTCTCTATATAAACAGCTCGGCAGTTTTGACCAAGCCCTTGTCTATTATCAACAAAGCCTTGAATACGCCCGCAAAGCGGGGAATCCGGTTAAGACGGCGCAGACCTTGAATAATATTGGCACATTATACAGTGCACTCGGTCAGCCCAATCAAGAGCTGGCCTATTACCAACAGAGCCTACAGCTTAAAAAACAATATGCCAACGCGGCATCGCTGGCCGTTACGTATAGCAATATCGCCGGCAGCTACCGGGAAAATGATCAGCCGGAACAAGCACTGGCTTATTATCAACAAGCGCTTGCCCTGCGAAAACAGGCCGGCAATCCGCGTGAAGTGGCCGCTTCACTGCTGGAGCTTGCGCAGTTTGAAAAAAACCGCCAGCAATTTGAAAACGCATACGGATATATCAATCAGGCCCGGAGTATCGCCGACTCCACCAACGACCGCTCACTGCTGCATGAAACGGCTTCGCTTCAAGGCGACCTTAAATTTGCAGTGGACAACTACACGAGTGCCATCAGCCACTATAAAAAAGCTTTGGAATACAGCCATACCCTTGGAAAAACAGAGCGCATCAGACCGCTAAAGGGCTTGGCCTACACCTACCATCAACTAAACTCTGACAGTGCTCTGCATTACGGACAAGAGGCTATTGATCTTGTTGAAATACTGAGATCGCAAACCGGCACGCTTTCCCGGTTTAAGTCTGGCTTCTTCAAACGCCACACCGACTTTTACAAAACGATGGCTTCGTGGACATTAAAATATACGGATGATGTGGAAGAAGCATTCCGGCTGATTGAATCTGCAAAAGCGCGGGCACTCACCGATGAGCTGGCCAAAGCTGCCCAACGTATTGACGAGTCACTGCCCGAGGAAGAACGGGTGACCCGCGCCCAGCAGCTTGCTGAAATATCCAATCTCTACTCACAGCTTGAATCCACAACCGATTCTGATAAAGAGCAAGCGCTCAAACAGAAAATACGGAATAAGGAACTGGCCTATGCTTCCTTCGAACAGCGCCTGAAGCAACAGTACGAATATAAGCAGCTTGAAAGCCCAGAGCCAATTCCCCTTTCAAAAGCACAGGAACTTACCGGCACCGAAACCGCCATTATGGAATATGCCCTCACCGATGGAAAACTCCTCATATTTTTGATTACCAGCAATGAAGCTAAAACTGCCCAAATCAACCTTTCTAAAAACACTGCCACTGATAGCTCAAAAGTATTGCGTAATCAGATATATGCATTCCGGGAAGCTATTACATCTCGTGCGACCGAAGATTCCATCCGAACGCTTTCAAGACCGCTGTACGAGCAGTTGGTCGCTCCCTTCAAAGAAGAGCTGAGAGCCTATAAAAACCTCATCATCATTCCGGACGATATCCTGGCGTACCTTCCATTTGAGGCCATTTATCATAATAACTATCTGGTTAGTCAGTTCAATATTAAGTATGTGCCTTCTATGACCGGGTTTTCACTAATCCAAAAACCAAGCAACGCCTCAACGGCGTCGATACTTGCCATTGGCAACGCCAACCGCTACGCATCTTCGGGGGCAGCTCCGATGTTGCCATCCGTCGATTATGAAATCAAATCCATTACAAATCTTTTTGACACATCTGTTACTATGGCTGATCAGGGCGTAACCGAGACTGCGGTGAAGCAACGTGTGCAAAATAGCTATCCATTTATTCATATAGCCGCGCACAGCGTGATTGACGAACGCAACTCCTCCCAAAGCGGTATTATTCTGGGGGACGGAACAGGTGAAGATGGTATTGGCAATGACGGATATTTGCGTAGTTCCGAAATTTATCGGCTCAATATCAACAGTGCGATGGTTGTTCTCAGCGCCTGTAAATCAGGCATGGGGGATTTAATAAGCGGCGAAGGCCTGCTTGGGCTCCAGCGTGCTTTTTTTAACGCGGGCACATCAACCGTCGTTGTTAGTCTCTGGGATGTCTATGACCGACCTACAACCCGCTTTATGAAACGCTTTTACTCGTTGTTGATGGAAAAAAATGAGCGCTTTAGCTGGTCAGGTTCCTGGCAATCATTTCTTCGCTGGACCGGATGGGATCAGTCTGTTCCATTCGGATCACCCGCTGCTGCCATGCGCGAAGCCAAACTGGCTATGCTTGAGCATCCCGAGTACCGCCATCCCGTGTATTGGGCCCCCTTCATTGTAGTAGGCCGATAATGTAAAAAAGAGAGCATGAGAAAGATGTCCCTCATTCCCATACCTAATTTTCCTTAGTAATCTCAATAAACTCTTGGTTATCTACTTTCGGCGCACTATCTGCATTAGCCACCATTACCGTGGTCGCGTACATCGATCGTGCCGTTTTGGTTAACAGCGGAAAGTTGATTTTATCAATTTCATCCGAAGGCCGGTGATAATCTTCGTGTACCCCGTTAAAGAAGAAGACAAACGGTACGCCAAAACGTCCGAAGTTCCAGTGATCGCTGCGACGATAAAACTGGTTCGGATCATTCAGATCGTTGTACCGCATATCCAGCGTCAACTCTCCCGAACGCGCGTTTCCGGCTTTAAGCAGGCTGTCAATATCGCTCGATATGATTTCGGCGCCGATGATATAAACATAGTCGGTTTTGCCGCTCTCCCGGTGCTCGGGATCGACCCGGCCAATCATATCGGTATTAATATTGGCGACCGTCTTTTCTATGGGAAAAATCGGATGATCGGAGTAGTAGCGCGATCCCAACAGTCCTTTTTCTTCACCCGAAACACTTAAAAACAGGATGCTGCGTCGGGGTTGTACGCCGTTTTCTTTAGCTTCGGCGAATGCCCGTGCGGCACTCAGCACTCCAATCGTGCCGCTGCCATCATCATTAGCGCCGTTATAAATAGCATCGCCCGTAGAATCGGGTGCGCCAATACCTACGTGGTCGTAATGCGCCGACAATACAACCACCTCATCCTTTAACTGAGGATCGGCGCCTTCCATGTAAGCAACTAGATTTTCGGTTTCGAGCTTTACATCCTGAACATAGGGAATTTGCGTGAGGCCGTAGCCGGTGCTTTTTGCCCTAAACGTTTTAATATTCTGGTTGATATCGTTCCGCACCTTGTTCAATCCTTCTATCCCGGTTTTTAAGTCGAGTATTTTGGCTGCATGCTGTGGGCTGATGGTCGTAATTCCCCAGGCTGGTCCGCCCCCCTGGTTATCACGATAGGCCAGTTGCATATTTTCTACTTCGCCAAATCTCCGGCTATTTTCGTTGGCAGATTCTTTAAAAGCCGCCATGCCGCCTTCCGGTATAATGAGGATTCCCGCTACACCCTGTTGAATTAAATTACGCAACGTGCCGCGAGCAAGCTGCTGCTGATCGGAATACAGCGTATCCCCGTTAACTACCTGCGGGGGCGTGCCACCAAAAACCATCACCCATTTACCCTGAATATCTGTTCCCTGCAAGTGATTGATATTCAGCGCCGAATTGTTCATTCCATAACCTGCAAATACAACTTCACCCTCAATTGTTTGGTCACCGCCATACTGACGAATGTAGTTAGCCGTACTCTTTTTACTGCTTTTCGATTCGCTTACATCTTCTTCAGAGCCATCCTTATTTTTCTTATAAGTCATAAATACAATGCTGTCGGTACGTTGGGCGGTCAAATCAAACTTCTGATAGTATGAGTTGTTATCTCCGACCGGCTTAAGACCAAGCTTTTCATACTGCTCAGCTAAATATTTTGCTGCTTTCTTCTGGCCGGGCATCGCCGTTTCGCGCCCTTCCATGGAATCGGCCGAAAATGCCGATAGGTGAGTACGAAGGTAATCTGTTGTTATTTCGTCCTGGTAGGATAGCAGGGCATCCGTTTCGGTAGAAACGACTGACTGTTGACTTGCGGGGGGTGCCTCACTGACATCTTTCGATCCACTGCAGCCAACGACGATAATTACCAATGAGAGGACAAGTATCCGTAATTTCATATATTAACTAATTGATTAGTTTATGATTTAATAGCATCTTCAGCATTCATTATTTCATCCACGGCTTTTAAATCAACAAAAAATTGCGTGGGGTCGTTATTTTCAATGAAAAGGGCAATTTGTTGCTCTTTTAGCATTTCAAGCACGGCCAAAAAGGTAACAACAACCTTTATTTTTGTAGTGAACATCGCACAAATTTGACGAAATGAAGATCGCCCTTGTTTGCGCAAGTGTGCGATGATGTGGGCGGCCTGTTGCTCAATTGTTACCTGTACTTTTTCGACCCTGTGCACAGCTTTTTGTTTTTTTATGTCCGCAAGTACTTTTTTAAAAGCGGACATAAGGTGAAACATGGTAACATCCTGCAAGGCTTCGCCGCTTGCCTGTTTTTGAACCTGGTCGGCCTTGTTGCTGCCCCGGTAGTACTGTTTTTGCGCATCTTCGGCGATACCTTTCATTTTGCCGGCCATTTCTTTGTAGCGCTTGTATTCCAGCAACCGCTGCACCAGCTCGTATCGCGGATCGTGCTCGTCCAGCTCTTCCCCTTCTTCATTTTCTTTCGGCAGCATCATGCGCGCTTTGATAGACATTAACATGCTGGCCATCAGAATAAATTCACTGGCAACATCCAGGTCAAGCTCTTCCATTAGCCGGATGTACTCCAGAAACTGTTCCGTAATGTATGATATGGGGATATCATAGATATCAAGCTCATCCCTCTTAATAAAGAAGAGCAACAGATCGAGGGGACCCTCAAAGTTTTTTAGCTGAACCCGGTACATTAAGCTGAATAAAGGTTAACAATGATGCTTTTTCTAAATTTTTGCATCATCCTTAAAAAAAGAAATAAATAGGTATTTTCGTACTTTAAATGGCGTGCTTTTTCCCTATTCGTCAAATTGACGAAGTTTTTATACATTCTAATATTGGTTTTCGGGTTTAACTATATCAGGTCGCATGGAATTTTCAGAACTTGTCGAAGCTCTCGACAACAATAATACGTCAAAAGTTAATAACCTGCTCAAAAAACTGACGCCCCGCCTCGTCCGGTTCTTGCAGATTCATATGAATGCCGAAAAACAGGATGCCGAAGATTGTGCACAGGAAGCCTTGCTTAATGCACTGAAAACGATAAAAGAGGATAAAATGCGTAATTCCGAACATATTCTCTCTTTTCTGCTGACCTCCTGCCGAAACAACTATTTAAACATGATGAACAAGCAAAAAAACCACTCTCTTGAAGATTATTCCCATGGCTTTGGCCGCCAGCCCCGACAGTTGCTATCCATGCTTGACAAAGAGCGTAAGCGACTACTGGAATGGTGCATGCAACAGCTCTCCAATGACTATAAACGGTTTATTGATTACTGGTTCACCTATCCGGATTCTGATGCTACTGCTGTTGCAGGCCATTTTGATATCAGCGTAAATAATGCCTGGACCCGCAAACACCGAATTATTAAAAAATTAAATAAGTGCTATGAAGAAAAAAGTTCAATTTAAGTGTAAGGATTTGCGTTTGAGATTGTCTTACCTATGTACTCCCTCTTATTAGTATACTAATAAGAGGCTAACAAAAGCACAGTTTTTTTATAATGACTGATAACTCAAGAGATATCGACTTAGAAAAAAAGATTGATGCCTATATTAAGGGGCAACTACCAGAAGAGGAAGTAGAACAGCTTTGGGTAGAATTGATAAAACATCCCGAATATATTGGCCTGCTCCAGACCGAGATAGATCTTTCAAGAACATACCAACAGCAATCCACCACAAATTCATATTACTGGAAATGGATAGCCTCAGCTGCAGCTGTAATCTTATTGGTCATAACTATTAATGTTTTGAGCCCCAATAAGCCCGGCCCGGTAAGCATGTGGACGCAATCTAATATTAATATGCCCGAGAATATGGCATCTGCGGAGGTTACACGATCTGCTACAACCGCTTTAGATCCGGCCGATTCTTTACTGAACACCGGTTTCAAAGCCGCTTTGTCGGGTCAGATTGATAAAGCCATGAATATTTTTCAGCGTATTGTAAAACAGTATGACACTACTCGCGCAGTATCGAAAGCCCATTTGAATCTTGGAATTCTTCAATATAATACCGGTGCATATTTAAAATCTGTTGACAGCTTTAATAATGCTATTTCAACAGCCGGTGATGATTCACTGCTTATTGAACGATCCTACTGGTATTTAAGTAATGCCTTCGTCAATACCAATCAACTGAAGCAAGCCCGCATGGCTGTTGAACAAGCTTTCAGCATGGGCGACATCTATAAAAAACAATCCTTTAAACTCCTTAAGCGGCTGGATTACGAACTTGGAAATATCGATTTTGATAACTTCGAGCAGCAAATAAAAGAAACTGAATAATTGATTTCGATAGTTTGTCAATTATAAGTTACTTTTACGGAAAGTAACCCTGCAAATCAATCACCGGCAGCTGTCGTGCAAAACCCTTTACTCGATTCCACTAAAAATGACGATGTTTTTGAACAGTCGGTCCGGCCGGCCAATATGGAAGAATTTATTGGCCAGGAAAAGGTCATTCGAAACCTATCGGTTTTTATAAAGGCCGCTATAAAAAGAGGCGAGGCGCTCGATCACGTTATCCTTTCGGGTCCACCCGGCCTGGGCAAAACAACTCTTGCACATATCGTCGCTCGGGAAATGGGTGTGCAGATTAAGCCCACAACCGGACCTGTGCTGGAAAAACCGGGCGACTTAGCGGGCATGCTTACCAATCTGGAGGAAGGGGACGTCCTGTTTATCGATGAGATTCACCGCCTGAATGCCGTGGTAGAAGAATACCTGTATTCGGCAATGGAAGACTATACCCTCGATATCGTCATCGACTCGGGACCAAATGCCCGCAGCGTACAAATTGACCTGAACCGCTTTACGCTGGTGGGCGCCACCACCCGAAAAGGGCTGCTTACCGCACCGCTGCGTGCCCGTTTTGGTATCGACATGCGGCTTGATTACTACGATGTAAAACTTCTGCAGCGCATTGCGCTACGCACATCGGCTATTTTAAATATGGGCATCACCGAAAAAGGGGCTCATGAAATTGCGCGCCGCAGCCGCGGTACACCGCGGATTGTCAACAAGCTGCTGCGCCGCACACGCGACTTCGCCCAGGTCGACGGTGAAGACACCATCACCGATGCGATAGCAGATAAAGCGTTAAATGCCCTGGACGTGGACCAGAACGGCTTTGACGAAATGGACATCCGCATCCTTCAGTCGATCATCGAAAATTACGGTGGCGGGCCGGTTGGGTTAAGTACCATCGGTGTAGCTGTTGGCGAAGATAAAGGCACCATTGAAGAAGTGTACGAGCCGTATCTCATCAAAGAAGGGTTCCTGCAGCGAACGCCCAAGGGACGGGTCGCCACTAAAAAAGCCTTTCGCTATTTGGGCGTTGACCCCAATTCCGAAGAAAATACCGACCTGTTCAGCTAACCTCTCATCCAGGCTGTATCAAAATGATATATGCTGTGTACTGTTTGGACTTTTTTTTGTAGCTTCACTGCTCATTAAAACCCTTAGCTTATTCTGTACATAATGAAGAATCTCTTTACCTCAGAGTCCGTTTCTGAAGGACATCCCGATAAAGTATCCGACCAAATTTCTGATGCCATCCTGGATGCCATGCTCGAAGAGGACGCTAATTCACGCGTTGCTGTTGAAACCCTGGTAACAACTGGTCTGGCCATAATTTCCGGCGAAGTGCGGACCGATGCTTATGTTGAAGTCCAGGAACTTGTGCGTGATGTGATTCGCGATATTGGCTATACCAAAAACAGTTACCAGTTTGATGCCGATTCCTGCGGCGTTTTAACAACCATTCACCAACAAAGCCCCGATATTGCCCAGGGCGTTGATGAGGGCAGTGGTAAAGCAATGGGCGCAGGCGACCAGGGGATGATGTTTGGCTACGCCTGCCGCGAGACCGATACCTACATGCCCATGACGCTGCAATATGCCCACGATCTGCTTCGGGAGCTGGCAGCCATTCGCAAAATGACGGACGATATGCCATACCTTGCACCCGACAGCAAGAGCCAGGTTACGGTTGAATATGATGACAACGGCCAGCCGGCGCGGGTTGATACGATTGTGATTTCAACACAACACGATGAAGATGTGGAGCAGGCTCAAATCAAAGAAGACTTAAAAAAGCATCTTCTGCCAAAGGTGATTCATCCCGAGCTAATGGATGATCAAACGATCTTTCACGTAAATCCCACCGGCAAGTTTGTAATTGGCGGTCCGCATGGCGACACCGGATTAACGGGACGTAAAATTATTGTTGATACGTACGGGGGTCGCGGTGGCCATGGCGGTGGTGCTTTCTCGGGAAAAGATCCATCCAAGGTTGATCGCAGCGCGGCCTATGCGTCTCGCCATATTGCCAAAAATATTGTCGCAGCTGATCTGGCTGATGAATGCCTGGTACAATTGGCATACGCGATTGGTATTGCCGAGCCGGTTTCAATTAACGTAAACACGTATGGTACAGGTAAGGTAAGCGACGTTAAGCTGGCCGATACTATTTCCAAAGTGTTTGATTGCACACCCGGCGGTATTATTGACCGGTTTGATCTGCAGCGACCCATCTACCGCCAAACGGCCGCCTATGGTCACTTTGGCCGGGATGAATTCCCATGGGAACAACTGGATTATACCGATAAGTTACAAAACGCCCTGTAACATACTTTATAAACGCTTACCTGATCAACTCGCTTTTAGTCGTGAGGGTATTGTCAGCTCAGAAGTTTAACTCCTTCGCAACATAAGAGATACAGATGCCATCACTCAAAGCAATGGCATCTTTTTTTATACCCTATTTAATTCGCTG
>JAFGWN010000148.1 GCA_016937115.1 Balneolaceae bacterium
AAACGAACCTTCCTAAACTGATAGACTTTCGAACAAATGATGGTGAAAAAGAAATCAAGCTATTTATTGAAGACCTTTTAGAAGCTTTTGAGATTCCAGAGGAATATTTATCAGCTGATTCTTTCTTTAAATTAGTAAAATGGTTGACTCCTTATATTAAATTTACTGCTCGTTCCCTAGAACGTATATTAACTTTATTTACTATTTCATTAGATAGTTGTAGTAGAGAAAAAAGATATAACCTATCTAGAGAAATTTTGTTATTAAGCATATTAAAGGTGGAACTTCCTGTTTATTATGATTCAGTCAAAGGCTCAGGACGTTTAGCTTCTTCTGTCAACAAAAATGACAATAAATATGTGGTAGGAAGTAACCTTTTGACAGGTATAAAAAAGAAGAGGTTTTTTACAGAAGATAAATTAGGTCAAAAAACTACAAATTATGTTATCATACCAAGCTTGATAGAAGCAGCTAAAGTTGTAGATATTTACGATTTACCAAACGAACCTGAAAAGAAAAGCAATTCTACAAAGGAATCTATACCCACTTCGTCTAAGAAGAATAAAGAAAATTAATTATTCCGCGTCTTCCTTCTCCGCCTCCTCAATCGCATCCGCCAGATCGAGCACGGCATCGCGGTAGAGCTCGCTCGGGTTGTAGCGCAGCACGGCTGTGGATAAGCTGCCGGTGCGCTCATGGAAATAATGTAGATAGTTGCCCACCGACATGATGCTGTTGTTCATATCATGGATATCGGTACCCACCCACCATTTATTTACGGAATAGGGGATGAACTGTGCGGGTGACATCGCCCCGGCGTAGCTCGACTTCAGCGTGAAGACGTCGATCTCTTTTCGGTTTACAAATTCCAGCAGCTCTTTAAGTTGGGCCTCGGCGAAGTCGGCGCGGTAGTCAACTGCCATCATTGAAATGTAGACATTAAAGGGATTGTAGCTGCCCAGCACCTGACCATATTTCGACTCAATTCCGATAATAGCTGTAATTAAATATTTGGGAATATCATATTCCTGCTCGGCTTTTTCGAGCTGATCGCCGTACTCTGCCATGAAATCAAGTCCCTGATCCACTTTTTTATCAAAGTCGATGATGTCTTTGTATTCGTCCAGCGTTGGAGTGGTGCGTTCGGCCGAATTTTTGAATCGGTTACCAATCGTGCCGTACACTTCAAACCGCTCGTCTTTCATCAGCACGTCAATTTTGTAGCCGTCTTTTTCAAACGACCTGGCCAAAGCAGTTAATTCTTCCTGGTATTTTTCTTTTGTGGAAAGGGTATCTTCAATAGCCTGACCACTTGCTGTGAAAGGCAAGGTGAATACAAAAACGGGTAAAAATATTTTCAAAAATGCAGCTCGTCGGTATCGGTTTTTCATAGAATATTTATCATGATTTATTAATAGGAACGCATGCTATTCATTGGTTATTTCATTGCGGTAATGTTCTGCAGCATTCACTCCCATAAATTCGAGACGCTGGAAGTGCGTTTGAAGGCGCTGTAGAAAACCATCCCAGTTTCGCTTTTCTTTGGGCGACCATACCACTTCTGATAAGGCCGAAGCCCTTGGGTACGCCATGTATTCTACTTTATTTCCTGATTTCATGTACTCAGTCCATACATTGCCTTGTGCCCCCAGAATATACCGTGATTCTTCTTTGGTAAGTTCATCAGGAGTTGGTTCATAAGAGTATGTTTCTTTCAGCGTGTTGAGCCACCCAATGGCCAGCGGCTCGGTTTCAGCATCCGCCTGATAGTAATCGAAGTAAAGAGGCGAGCCGGGCGTCATCACAACATTGTGGCCCTGTTTTGCAGCTTTAATGCCTCCTTTTTCGCCGCGCCAGCTCATTACAGTAGCATTGGGTGCCAGTCCGCCTTCAAGAATTTCATCCCATCCGATAATTTGCCGGCCGTGTTTATTTAAAAATTTCTCAATGCGGGTGATGAAATAGCTCTGTAGCTCTTCTTCATTTTCCAATCCTTCGCGTTCTATCACACGTTGGGCCAGTTGGCTGTTTTTCCACGCATCTTTCGGCGCTTCATCACCCCCGATGTGTATATATTGGCTCGGAAAAAGTTTCATCACTTCCGTCAATACGTTTTCCAGAAAAGTGAACGTCGTTTCACTCGGGCAGTAAATATCTTCAAAAATACCCCACGTGGTCTGTACATGGTACTGCTTATCGGGATTACAGCTTAACTCGGGATAGGCTGCCAGGGCTGCGCTGGAATGGCCGGGTATCTCAATTTCCGGGATGATGGTGACGTGTCTTTTTTTCGCGTATTGGACAACCTCACGGATCTCTTCCTGCGTGTAGTAACCGCCGTATCGTTCGCCGTCGTATCGATCGGTTCCGTAATGGCCCACCAGCGTGGAGTCGCGCCAAGCGCCGATTTCAGTCAGTTTCGGATACTGTTTGATCTGGATGCGCCAGCCCTGGTCTTCGGTCAGGTGCCAGTGGAAGCGGTTCATCTTGTGCATAGCCAGCAGGTCGATATATTGTTTGATGAAAGAGACCGAAAAAAAATGCCGGGCTACATCAAGGTGTAGTCCGCGGTATTCGTAGCGGGGGTAGTCGGTAATTTCAACGGCGGGAATATTCCATACTGTATTTTGAGGTACCCGTGTGGGGTCATCATAAAAAATTTCGGGTGGTAATAGTTGCAGCAAGCTTTGGATGCCGTAAAAAACACCCGCTGTTGTTGGTGCTGCGATTTCGATTTTTTGGGGTGTAACCGACAAATGATATGCTTCATCATTCTTAAAATGACCTTCTGGATTGAGTGTCAGCACGATAGCAGAATCGCGGGCAGTTGTTTCTTTGACGATGGCGAGATCAGCCCATGTGGCGCTTGCTATTTGATTATTCAGGTAATCAGCCAATGGACGAAGTGAATCAGCAGAATTACGTAAGAGAATTTTGCTTGATGGGGTGAGATTGAAAGCCCCTTCTTTTAATTCAAGTTGTGCAGGTTGGGGGATGATGGAAGTTGAGTCAACCCTTTGGGCAAAACCGGTTTGGGAGACAACGAGAAAAATGAAGCAGAAAAGGAAAGGAAGAAGCGATTGCATGTTGGTTGCATTTGTTCAAGATAGAGATCGCTAAATAACAAAAAGTGAAATGAGTTGAAACTATTGATCAGCTCTTTTTACGTTTCTTCTCTTTTTCGCTAAGCACCCAATTCACAAACATAAACTCAATACCGGCTGCTTCGAAGCCGTTCCAGTTAGCAATCATTTGCTGGAAATCTTCTTCACTAATATTATCGGGATCACCGCCATAACTCATGATAATCCACTTGCGTAAGCCTTTTTCTTTGCCTTTGCTTTTATTGCTGGGAAAAACAGCGTCGGTACGCTCGCGAAAAAGCATAAGTTGCTGGGCTGAGGTAGGCCCCACGCCGCGTACTTTACGGATGGTATTGTAAAAAACATCGGGCGGACACGTTTCCAGATGATACAGATTGTGCTCACCGGAAAGCAGATCTTCGGCAAAGCCAATAATAAATTCGCCTTTCCTTTTAGTAGGGCCTAATTTGCGGATGCTCATCGGATCAGCTTTAACCAACTGGTGCGGCCGTGGCCAGGCCGGGAGGCTTTTGCCTTTAGTATTCACGAGCGACCCGTAGTTTTCGCGCACTTTGTAGACCATCTTTTTGGCCGTGGGTTTATGCGAAAGGCGCATTTCAATAATTCGGTTGATGGTATCTTCAAAAAGATTAGCCCGTGCCATACGTTTGTGGCCGTAAAATTCGGTGAGCATGGGCCCCAGCACCGGATCATCCCCGGCCTGGTCATACAGCGGGCGTAAATCCAGATCGGTGCCAAAAATGCGGGTCAGACTTGTGTTGGCTTCGTTTATTTCTTCCTTACTGAGGGATTCAGTTGATTCGAAATGAAATTCGGGTTCTTCGGGATCACCATTAAAAAATGAGGTGACAATGACATCACGGTCGCCCACAGGAATAGGGCGCGTAAATCCTTCTTCGAAAACAGCTTCGGGTTCGTGCTCGTGATCAAAGTATGCGTTGATGTCCAGGCAAAGGAACCAGTCGTGGGGCGGTATCGATTTAAGAGTCCAGCTACTCATCAGAATCAGAAATTAGCGATGAAAATATCAACTTATCAATAACGTTTAACTTGGATTTATTCCCTCTGGTTCCAATTCACTTAATAAGCAAGCCTTTTTTTACGTACGTTCCTTTGGCAAGCCACCACGGATACACTTCTACTACAAGCCGGCCTGCTTTTACCGCGGGATCAGGCCTATGACTTCGATTCCGGTTTAATCGACTTCCTGGCAAAGCCAGCTATACATATCGTTAAAAATAAAACAGTAAGTGAACGCTTTTTCATAATAAAAAGGGGGTTTTAAGTATTGAGCGAAAATTATAATACAGGTTAGTTCAAAAATTTAAACGAACTATGTAATGGGAAGGTTGGGGTAATTTTTTGTGGACCCTTTGTTATAAAATGCAAAGGGTATTGATTCTGGTTGACAGAGTTAGGTTATTGGACTTATCACACTCAACCAAAATGAACACGATAATGAAAAGATTTTTCAAGACATTCCCATTTTTGCTTTGTGTATTATATTTAACCACTCCGGCCTGGAGCCAGGATAGCACCGCTTTTCAATGGACGCCCGAAAAAATGATCCAGCTTGATGTTGTGGGCGACCCGGTTGTTTCACCGGACGGCGAATTGGTAGCATATGAAGTTCGTGAAACATTAATGAGCAAGGAAAAATCGAGTTTCAGGACACAAGTATGGGTGCAAAAAACTGATGGTAGCATGAAACGCCAGTTTACGCAGGGAGAGCATTCAGCAAATAATCCCCGTTTTACCCCTGACGGCAAAGCCCTGACGTTCACAGCATCCCGCAATGACGATAAAAATCAGGTGTACCGTATTTACCTTAATGGAGGTGAAGCCGAGCAGCTGACACATGCAGAAAATGGGGTCGGTTCCTACAAATGGTCGCCCGACGGCTCAAAGATAGCATATACCATGACTGATCCGGAAACCGACGAAGAGAAAAACAGAGTTAAAGAAAAGCGAGATGTCGTTTTGGTTGATAAAAACTACGACTTTAGCCGGCTCTACGTAGAAACGATCAAGGAAAATCCTGAGGACAATACGACTACCCAAATTGCTGCGGGCGATTTTGATGTTACCTCTTTTGACTGGTCGCCCAACGGTGAAACCATCGTTTTTTCCCATCAGCCCACACCTAAAATTGATGACGGAAGAAAGTCAAACATTTCTACCGTACCTGCTGACAGCGGTTCTGTTAAAAGTCTGGTTGACTGGAAGGGAGCCGACGGTAATCCGCTGTTTTCTGCAGATGGAAGTTACATCGTATTTGAATCCAGCGGCGGGCAGGAAGAACCTATTGGGTTGACCGATATTTATCGTGTTTCCATTGAGAGTGGAAACACGCCCGAAGCGCTGGGTAAAACACCGGATCGAAGTGCTTCTATTGTAGAATGGGGCCCGGATGGTGAAAGTCTGTTGATTGCAGAATCACGTAATACACTGACCGCGTTATATCGATTGCCGGTACATGGTGGTGATGCTGAATTAATCACACCAGAAGATGGTGTGTATGATGATTTTGACCTTTCGGATGATGGCCAGCACCTGGTATTTACGTTTGAGCAACCATCAACCCCGCCAAATGTATACACCTCAGCAATCAATTCATTCAACAAGAAACAGCTTACCAATATTTATGCTGATGTTGATTTTCCGGAGATGGGAAAAACAGAGCTCATTTCCTGGGAATCGAAAGACGGGATGAAGGTTGAGGGGCTGCTTACTTATCCGATTGGATATAAAGAAGGAGATAACGTTCCACTTATTTTAAATGTGCACGGCGGTCCGGCGGGTGTTTATTCGCAGGGATGGACCGGCGGAGGCAGTATCTATGCCATCCAGTATTTTGCGGCTGAAGGTTTTGCCGTATTGAGGCCCAATCCGCGGGGAAGTACCGGTTATGGAAAGAAGTTCCGTTATGCCAATGTGCAGGACTGGGGATACGGGGACTACGAAGACCTGATGACAGGTGTTGATAAAGTAATTGATATGGGTGTTGCCGATGAAGAGAATCTTTTTGAGATGGGATGGAGCTACGGCGGATATATGACCTCATTCATCATCACCCGCACCGACCGGTTCAACGCGGTAAGCATGGGAGCTGGGCTTCCAAATTTAATCAGCATGGTTAATACCACGGATATTCCTTCTTATTTGGTAGGCCACATGGGCGGATACTACTGGGAGAATGAAGAGCTGGAGGAGATCTATGAACGCCACTCGGCTATCTATCAGCTGGATAAAATTTCAACTCCTACACAGATTATTCACGGGTTGGAAGACGATCGCGTGCCGACCTCACAAGGAAAAGAGTTCTACTGGGCACTGCAGGAACGCGAAGTTCCTTCTGAGTTAATTTTGTATCCGCGAACGCCCCACGGCCCGCGTGAACCCAAATTTATTGCCGATGTATCCAACCGCATCATGCAATGGTTTAAGCAGTATCTGAAAGAATAGTGATATTAAATGGAGCCTGTTAAAACAGGCTCCATTTATATTCTCCATTAAAATGAAACGAAGGGTTTTTGTCCTGTTTGATTCGGTCGCGATTTATCTTCTCTTCGTACATTTGTTCTACATCTTTGAGCGTATCGGTATCATCCGGTCCTAAATTCCAGCGAATGGCTTTAAACCGTGGCAGGCGTAGCGTGTAATTGGCTTTTGTCCGTTTGTTTACCTGGATGTCATCAAACTCCAGTTCAATTACTATTTCGGGAATTAGTCCCAGTGTGGGCCCGTATTTTTCAACGGTAAGGTCTTTGATACGGTTGTTCAGTTTTTTCATTTCTTCATTGGTGTACTCGGCGTACGCTTTGCCGATGGGGATGAATTCTTCTTCGTAGCGCTCGTCTTCAGCCACGCGAATGCCGAGCGTGAAATCGGAATAGTCCCCGCCGTGCTTGCCGCCCCCGGCATGGGCATACATCAGGATTGTATCAAGCGTGCCGCCCGGTTTTTTTACCTTCAGCCACGATTTTTTACGCTGACCATATTCATAGGTGCTCTCTTTCTTTTTGAGCATCAGTCCTTCGTTACCGTGCGCCAGTGCGCGTTCGAAAAGTTCATCTATATCATCTTTACCAGTGATTTCAAATTGATTGCTAATGGGCAGGTTGAACTGCTCGGCCAGCTTGGTCAGGATTTTTCGCCGCTCGATCAGTGTCTTTTTAAAAGTCGGGCCGCTGTCATAAAAAAGCACATCGTAGGCGATGAACAGTACGGGATATTTTTCTATCACTTCTTTTGAGGGGTTCTTGCGGCCCATCCTTTTTTGCAGTAATTGAAAGGGAAAGATTTCGTTATTTTTATATACGCAAACCTCTCCGTCGAGCACTAAATCAGGCAAATTACGTTCGGCAAAAAAGCCAACAATTTCCGGAAAGGAATGCGTTATGTCGTTCAGGTCTCGTGAATAGAGCTCCACCCGTTCGCCGCTGATGTGTATCTGGCAGCGCATACCGTCAAATTTTTCTTCCGCAATATAATCGCTCAGGTTTTCAATGGCGCAATTTTTAATCGATGAAGCCAGCATAAACGATAGAGGGTGAAACAGCTTAAAAGTGGCTTTATTAAGCTGGTCATTTTTACATAGCACGGCCGTGCGGCCGATACTTCCCATAATCATGTGGGCATAGCAGACGTCTTTTACTTTTTTGTTAAATGCTTGCGATATCGCCGCCACCACACTTCGTGATTCAAACCCGATACGCAGTGAACCGCGTGTCATAATGCGGATAAAAAACTTTATTTCGAGCGGTGTCATTTGTTTCCAGGTATCTCTCAAAATTTCCTGTTTGTCGGTGCGGGATGAGACGTGGGCAATATCTTTATAAATTGATTCTACCTGAGATAAAGAAAGCTGAGCCTGCGTACGCTTTGCCCGGGCTGCGGCGATGTTGTGCATCAGTTTTTCAATGGCTTCCGAGGAGCTGCCCAGTGCTGTTTTTGCTGGTTTAAACACCTTCTCGTAATCAATTTCGCAAAAATTAGCGGCGCAGGTAGAGTAGGTTCGGCTGCCGATGGTGACCCGCCTTCCGGAAATAGAAGAGAAGGCACCCTCACCCAGAAATTGGGCTGCCCGGTTCAGGTCTTCATTGCTTTCCAGTTCGCGGAAATAACGGGCGCAGATTGCAATCTTGCTGTTCTTACTGCGTGTCTCCAGAATATTTTGCGCAGTTTTAGCTAATGTCCGGAACGAGTTATCCATAATAAATAACTTGTCATCCTGCCCCGAAAGCATTGGGGATCAGAAGGTGTAAAATTATATTTGTACAATTTATATATTGACTTCATCAAGAAAACAGGATGTAATATTCAGTTCATTTAAATAATGCTGTACTACATCGGCGTTGGGTGTATGGGTGATGTACACTTTTTGTGGATTCAGTTTTTTGCAAAGATGGATTAGCTCAAAAAAGTCGAGATGATCAGACAGGGGAATCAGTTTGTCGACGGTAAGCTGGGTTCGGCTTGCTTCGTGTGTGGCCCAGCCTGAACAGTAGGCTAATCGTTTCTTTTTTACATTGGATGCAAATCCATTGTTGATAGCTGAATTAGTTGTCACTAATATCTTCCCCTCACAGGTATCGCGATCGTAGGCTTCATATTTGCCCAGATCAATACCGGCTTCTTCATACACATCACAAAGTTTATAGCCAGCACCGTGAATTTGCACGGGAAGTCCGGTTGGTGCCAGCATGTGCATCACTTCTTGTGCCTTACCCAGATTATACGCCAGAAAAACGGGTGTATATCCCTCATCCAGTGTTTGAATGGCAAACTGTTGTACATCATCGGTGATTTTATCATATGAAGCCCATTTATATACAGGCAGACTGAATGTTGCTTCGGTGATAAAATGATCAACCTGTTTGGGGCACTTAAAACCTTCGGTTGCCGGGGACGGCGGTGTGCGGTAGTCACCGGTGTAGAGCACAGATCCCTCATCCGTTTCAATATAAATCATCGCAGATCCCAGAATATGTCCGGCTGGAAACAGAGTGGCTTGCGCATTTCCAAGCTGAAGGGGTTCCCCAAAGTTTAGTACGCGGGCCTCATCCTTGTATCCGCGCTTTTGCATTAATCTGAACGTATTCCGGGTGCAATATACGGGCTTGTTGCTTTTATAAGGCATATGATCGGAGTGCGCATGGCTGATAAAAATGTGCTGAGCCTGCGGAGAACTGAAGTCAAATCCGATATTGTAATCAGGAAGCAGAATGCCGTTATAGCCGGCCTTCAGAATATTCATAGCGTTAGTTTTCGAATAACCAAATATGCAAGCATAAACATAACCGGACTTACTGCCAGCATGATGGCACCCGTTTTGAAAATAATACTGCGGGTTGAATCCGGACTGTTTATGATTGTTTTTCGGGTTTGCGGCCAGCGCACCAGCTGGATACCGGCAACATATATGATTATTAAACTCCAAAGAGAGAACAGGAGTTCAGGCCATGAGAAAGGAAAAAAAGAGAGAACGAGGCCGGGAAGAGTAAAAAGAAAGAAATATTTCAGGATGGTGCGAAGTAGGTGCGGTGGCTGTTCATTCCGGGATTGTGCTTGCAGAAACTGCAGGATCTTGTCTGTTTTAATCATCAACCCGATTCCCAGACAAAAGAAAATGATTCCTAAAACCAGATAATACAGGGTGAACCATTGGGCGGCAAAGTCACCAAACATATCATTATTTTATATCCTCTTCTTGAGATGCGGTTATTTCTACCTCTTCCGGACGTATCAGCGAAGCTGTGATTGATACAGCGAAAGCCAATACGATGAAAATGAGTGTTATATAGGTAGGAATATGATACCAATTGGAAATCAAAAACTTAACACCCACAAAACCCAGAATGGCTGCAAGTCCGTAGTGGAGATGGCGAAACATGCTCATCACGCCATCGAGTGCGAAATAGAGTGCGCGCAAGCCAAGGATGGCAAATGCATTGGAGCTGAAAACGATAAATTCATCGGTCGTTATAGCCAGGATGGCGGGAACAGAGTCGAGTGCAAAAATGATATCCGTGGTTTCAATCATCACCAAAACAATGAACAATGGCGTGGCCATTAACTTACCTTTATGGCGAATAAAAAAGTGGTCTTCATGGTATTGATCGGAGACTGAGAACCATTTTTTTGTCCACTGTACAATCGGGTTGTTTTCGGGGTGGACTTCCTTTTCGGTTTCCATTGCCAGTTTATAAGCTGTATAGACCAGAAAAGCACCAAAAATATACACGACCCAGTCGAATTGTTCAAGCAGGGCAGCCCCGGCAAAAATAAAGACAAAGCGAAAAATAAGTGCGCCAAAAATACCCCAGAAAAGCACTTCGTGCTGGTATTTGGGCGGAACGCTGAAATAGCCAAAGATTAAAATAAAGACAAAAATATTGTCCATCGAGAGAGATTTCTCGATCAAATAGCCGGTAAAATAATCAGTTGCGGTACTACCATCTATGAACCAATAAAGCCCAGCCCCAAATACACATGCCAGGGCAATCCAGATGCCTGTCCATGTGAGTGATTCTTTAATCGTAATTTTGTGGGGATTACGGCTAAAGATCACCAAATCAATGATGATCATAATGATGATAAAAAGGGTAAAACCGATCCAGAGATATAGGCTGTGTTCCACAGTATCAGATTTTGCTGTAAAAGTAAATAAGCATCAAAGGTAGGGAACGTTTAGGTGAAATAAAATAGCAGAAAGTATACAAGATACCAGAAGTCGGCTGTAGCTTTTTATTCCACCAGCAACCCCTCTTCCTTTTTAAGCTCTTCTGGAATAGCAGATAATATTTCTTCCCGGAATGCGCTTATAATATTTTTCTTGAGGTATTCGCGGCCGTAGACAATCCGCACTTTCCGACGCGGCACGGGATCGTTAAAATATCGCAGGTGAGCTTTAATACATCGCTGTTCCAGCTGGTTTTTGGCAAGATAGGGGAGCAGCGTCATGCCAAAATTTTGTTCTACAAGTTGCTTTAACGTTTCAAGGTTGCCGCTTTCGAACTCAATTTGTGAGTGATTAAGAGTTTCTTTGCGTTGTTTCTTGCACAATTTTACGGTTTGATCACGGAAACAGTGCCCTTCATTCAGCAGCCACAGGTTTGTAATATTCAGATCATTAACAGAAATATGTTCTTTTTCTGCCAGCGGATGTGATTCCGATATGTAACCGATAAACGGCTCATAATAGAGTGGCTCTTCAAAAATATTGCCCTGCTCAACCGGGGTGGCTATAATGCCAACATCCAGCAGGTCTTCATCCAGTAGCTGAAGCAGTTCATCGGTAACAACTTCTTCAATTACCAGTTTAACATCGGTGTATTTTTCCGTGAACGATCGTAAGAACAGCGGTAGTAAATTTGGCGCTATCGTTGGGATGATACCCACGCGGAACGTGCCACGCAGCCCCTCTTCGCTAATAGAAGCAATATCTTCAATGTGCTTCGACTGTTTGAGAATTTCTTTGGCTTCTTTAATAACTTTTTCACCGATCTCGGTAGGAATAACAGGCGACTTGGACCGGTCAAAAATGGTTATGCCGAGCTCATCTTCGAGCTTATGTATCTGCATACTCAGTGTAGGCTGTGTTACATATGATTTATCTGCAGCGGTGGCAAAGTGGCGATACCGATCTACGGCAACAATATAAGATAATTGTGTCAGTGTCATGTAGTTGGCTTAATTTTAATCCCAAAAAGATGTACTTGAATAATAAAAACTTTATTGTTTTTATTCGTTTTCTAAATAGTGAATCTTCCCCTATAATCCATCATCACTGCTGAATGAATAGAAAGATTGCTAATTAACCTTCTTAAATCAGAGTTAATATAACAAAAACAGACTATATGCGAAGAGGACATGTATTTATTGAAGGGAAAGTGCAAAATGTAGGATTTCGACATTTTACTAAAATAAATGCACAGGAAGTTGGCGTGCACGGGTGGGTAAAAAATCTTCCCGACGGCCGGGTCGAAGCTGTTTTCGAAGGTCCGGAAGATCATGTTGATGAAATGGTAGCCCGCTGCGAAGAAGGACCGGGTTCCAGCAGGGTAGATGTGGTTGACTTTGAGTGGGAAGAAGCCACCGGTGAATTCGATTCGTTTCAAGTGAAGCATTTCTGATGCGATTATTCATCGCAATACCGTTACCCGATTCCACCAAACAAGCACTTGAAAACTTAAAAAACCCGATCGACAGTATACGCTGGCAGCCTTCGCATCAATTTCATATAACGCTAAAATTTTTGGGTGAAACGACGGAGCAGCAGCTGCAACGGCTGCAAGCACAACTGCAGTCTGTTAACCAATCCACTTTTAATCTGACGGTTCAGGGCCTGGGGACTTTCCCAAAAAAAGGGAAACCAAGAGTGATTTGGGCGGGTGTAGAAAAATCGACAGCACTCGAACAATTACAACAGAACGTTGAGGGTATTTCTGTTGGGGTTGGATTTGAAAAAGAAACGCGCTCGTTTACACCGCACATCACGCTTGGGAAAGTAAAAAAAGCAGTCACCCAAGAAGTTGAGTTGTTTTTAAGCTCCTGTTCTGACTGGGGCTCAGAGGAGTTTTTTGTCGATCGGTTTGCTCTTTATGCCAGCCATATTTCATCAAGCGGAGCTCGACATGAAGTCATCAAAAGTTATTTTTTAAACGAGTAATAAAAAAGACAAATTGTTCTATTCTCACAGTCTCTTTTTATATATTTTATAAATAATATTGCAAGTTTAAATAGT
>JAFGWN010000016.1 GCA_016937115.1 Balneolaceae bacterium
AACGGCTTGCTGATTCAGGCAATGCGGTAATGGCCGACCGGATGATTGACCTTGCCGACATTCGGAATCAACTTGTTGAAGCGGCGGGAACAAAAACGGCATCATTTGTATCTAAAAACGGCGATATCCTCGTTTCTGATGAAATTAGTCCGCGTGAGGTTATTCAGCTATCGCATCAAAATATCAAAGGATTTGTGATGGAACAGGGTGGAAATACATCGCATGCCGCCATCATCGCCCGGTCGGTGGGCATTCCGGCGGTTGTGGGCGCGAAGGGGATCATGAAGCAAATTGAGAATCAAAGAATTATTTGTCTTGATGGCGAACGCGGGCTTGTTTCTATCAACCCTTCACCACATACCCGTAAACGGGTTGAACAGTTTTATGCCGGCCAAACGCAAATCCTGCAGGATAAGCTGGATATTTGCCGTAAAGAGTCCGTGACTAAAGATGGCGAAGCGTTTGTTATTCGGGCAAATGTTGAATTTTTGGAAGAACTGGACAATGTCCGGCAATTTAAGGCTGAAGGTATTGGCTTGCTTCGTACAGAGTCCATCTATTTAAACCGGGAGCAATTTGGAAGCATGCAAGACCAGATTTCATTTTATGGTGAAATATTATCAAAGACGGATGAAGATCCTGTTGTTATTCGGCTGTTTGATGTGGGAGGCGATAAGTTTCAAGGTGCAAGAATAGCTGAGCAGAATCCTTTTCTGGGATGGCGGGGCATTCGCATGCTATTGGATGAGCACAATGTACTTCAGGAGCAGCTCCGCGCTATATTGATTTCAGCAGGTAAACATCCGGGCCGGGTGAAGCTATTAGTGCCGATGGTAAGCACGCTGAATGAAATTAAAGAGCTCAAAGAGGAGATTACCAAATGCCGTCAAGATCTCATTGAGGAGGGTTTTTCGGTGGAGGAAAAGATCCCGCTGGGTATTATGGTAGAGATCCCGAGCGTGGCTATACAGGTTGAGCATTTTGCCCCGGAAGTCGATTTTTTTAGTATTGGTACCAACGATTTAACGCAATATCTTCTGGCAGTAGACCGTGGCAATGCGCTAATATCTAAACTGTATAACCAAGCGCATCCCTCAATGTGGAGATTAATAGATTATATTGCAGAGGTAGCAAAAAAACATGGTATTCCGGTTGATGTTTGTGGCGAACTTGCTTCAAATCCTGTAGCAGCAGCCTGTTTGCTGGGTCTTGGTGTTTCTTCTTTAAGCATGTCTCCGGTGCATATTCCGGCGGTTAAAGCATTGCTTTTGAAATGCACACAGTCTGATTTTAAAAAATTAGCTAAAAGCGTACAGCAGTGTAAAGAAATAGATGAAGTTGAAACTGTATTTTATAACTGGAAAGATAATTTAATATAATGCCAAAAATTACGAAGTCACATATCGAAGCCCATGACAGTGAGAACATGTGGGATCTTTTAACGGGTTTTCCCGACCAGTGGAAAGAAGCCATTGCCATAACGGAATCGTTGTCACTATCTGTAGAAGCTGATAGAATTAAAAATATTTGCTTTGTCGGCATGGGGGGGTCTGCGATCGGTGCCGATTTGATCAGGGCTTACAGCTATAACTCGTGTCCTCACCCGGTACAGGTTATTCGTCATTACGATATCCCAAACTGGGTTAATGAAGATACACTTTGTATTATCTGCAGTTTTTCAGGGAATACGGAAGAAACGTTATCGGCCGCTTTGCAGGCACAGCAGCAGAGCGCGCAGCTGATTGCCGTTACATCGGGCGGAGATTTAATAGTTCGCGCCACGCAGAAAGACTTCGACTATATAAAAATTCCCGGGGGGATGCCGCCGCGGGCTGCCTTGGGCTATAGTTTTGTACCGCTGTTCAGGATTTTCCAGCAACTGGGTTACCTGGATGAAACAAGCGAGGCCTTGACGGAGACCGCCCATTATTTAAAGCAGCGGGGACGTATTTTCGCCAATACGGATGATAATGAAGCACTTACGTTGGCTGAGGATTTAGTGGACACGCTCCCTGTAATTTACTCTGATTCCACAATAATGGAACCTGTGAATCTGCGATGGCGCGGGCAATTTGAAGAAAATGCCAAAACGCTTGCATACGGAAATACGTTGCCGGAAATGAATCATAATGAAATTGTCGGATGGGATCAGATCGTACATCTTACCGGTCGTCTGTCGGTTGTAATGCTGCGGGATCGGGATGATCATCCTAAAGTGCGGCAGCGAATGCACATAGTTGAGGAGTTAATTGAAGATCAGGTCTCATCCATACATGTACTGTCAACGCGTGGTGAGTCCCGGCTCACCCGCATGTTTTCGCTCATTCAACTGGCTGATTGGACCAGTTTTTACCTGGCTATGCTAAATGGAGTTGATCCCACGCCCATTGCCAAAATTGATTTGCTTAAACGCAAACTTTCTGAATTGTAAATACTCTGTTTGATCTAAAAAAATATCGGCGGGCACTTAATACACAATGGCTGGGCCGCAGTATCAGCTATTTTGAGGAACTGGATTCCACCAACACGTATATGAAACAACTGCCTGCCGAGGAAATCTCTCATGGCCAGCTCTGCCTTGCAGATTATCAGGTAAAAGGACGCGGGCAGTACGAACGTAATTGGGAAACCGATACCGGCAAAAACCTTACGTTTACGCTTGCTTTCCGTCCCAATCACGCTGATCGGTTTCACATTTTAACATTGGCCTGCGCACGTGCCGCCGTTGCCGAAATTGAAGAAAGTATCGGGTGTGAAGCTTTTATCAAATGGCCGAATGATGTATTGATTAATAATAAAAAAGTGGCCGGCCTGCTAACAGAAACTGTTTTTAACGGTAACAAACTCGATCGCCTGCTAATTGGCATTGGGTTGAACGTAAATCAGGAAGATTTTTCTACAAATATCGAAAAAAAGGCGGTTTCTTTGAAGCAGGTTAGCCACCAGCTGGTAGATCGCGAGCAGTTTCTGTGCCGATTTTTATCGCGGGTTGAATTCGAATATTTACGTTGGCACAAACAGAGTGATGCGCTTCTAAGGAGTATCAATCAAAAAATTATTGGCTATGGAGAGTGGGTGAAATTCAGCATTAACGGGCACGATCAGCAAACCAAATATAAACTCCTTGGCATCAATGAAAACGGACAGCTTACCGCGATTGATGAAGAAGGTGGATTAAAGACATTTTCGTATGAGCAAATCCGACTTATCACCGATTGAAAAGTCGGTAGAAGATCATTTGAGAAATACTTTCCCGGATCAGAGCGAGATAAAACTGGTGATCGGGGTTAGTGGCGGTGCCGATTCAATGTGTCTGTTCCATATTCTTTACAAGCTCGATATTGAGCTGTTTCTCATTCACATTAATTACCAGAAGCGGGAGGACGAATCGGATAAAGACGCCCGATTGGTTAAACAAGTTGCGGGCGATTTAGGCGTCGATTATGAGATTATTACGGTTGATCCGGATGAAGCCGGGAGCCAAAATTTTCAGCAGTGGGCGCGTAATGTGCGGTATAAAGCATTTCAATTAAAAGCCCTGGAAGTTAAGGCTGACGGAATTGTAACCGCCCATCACCAGGATGATCAGATCGAAACGATTCTGCAAAAATTATTTCGGGGTGGCGGACTGGCCAGCTGGCGTGGAATGCAGGTCTGGGATGGTCAACTTTTTCGTCCGCTTTTGCATATCGACAGGAAAGATATTGAGGAATATTGCGAGCAAAACAGCATCTCTTTTCGAACGGATGAAACCAATCTCTCGTCCGATTATACCCGCAACTTTTTGCGTAATGACTGGCTTCCTGCCATCAAAGAACATTTCCCCGGATGGCAAAAAAATATACTGCGTGTAGCTGAACAGGCCGATGTCTTTGCCTCTTCGCTAAGCTATATTTTTAATACCATCATCGATGACAAAGAACGAATCTACCGGCAAGAATTTCTGGAGCTGGATGAAGGATTACAAAAAGCGTTGCTTCTCTATTACGCAGAGCAGGTTGGCCAAAGCCAGGAAATCAGCCGGGATGCCCTTGGAGAATTGTCGAAATTGCCGGGTTTACAGACAGGAAAATCTATTCAGCTTACCGAAACCCTGGAGTTGATGCGTGACCGTAATTTTTTGAAGCTGATTGTTGATACCGGGGATCATGGCTCATATATGATTTTGAAAAAAGAAGAAATCAAGCGCAAGGGCTTTTCATTCAATGGGCTGGAATTCAGGGTACAGCCGTATCAGGATCCCGATTTTAATGAAGGGCTTTATCTCAATTTAGATGCCCTCCAATGGCCAATTCGTCTTCGTCGCTGGAACAAAGGTGATCGTTTTCAGCCGTTTGGGATGGAGGGGCATCAAACGATAGCCGACCACTTAACCAATCGTAAAATAGGGGCTGTATATAAGTCTTCAGCACTTGTGCTGGAATCTTTTGAAGAAACCATTTGTGCCGTTATATTTCCTCCAATTGAAAATCGGGTTCCGCCGGGCACTATTTCTGAATTGGTGCGGTGTACGCCATCAACCCGAAAATGCCTAACCATAAAAAGAATTTCATAGATACATGTCGCCCTACACACCCGCAACCATTGAATGCAATGGTGAAACGTTTAAGCCTTACCTAAGTGAAAATCAACTGCAGGAGCGCGTGAAAGAGTTGGGTGCACAGTTAACCCGCGACTATGAAGACAAGCGCCCTATTTTTATCGGCGTATTAAACGGGGCATATATCTTTTTATCTGATTTAATGCGGCATGTTCAAATGCCTTGCGAAGTCGATTTCTTAAAGCTAAGCAGTTATGGTGATGAAAAAGTATCATCCGGGCAGGTTACCAGCCTCAAAGAGATTGACGCCGATATTAAAGGGCGGCATGTTGTCTTGGTTGAAGACATTGTAGATACAGGCTTATCCATGAAATATCTTCTGGAACAGCTGCGTACCAAAGAGCCGGCATCACTTGCCACGGTTAGCTTGCTCCATAAAAAAGACGCCACGCACTATGATGTTCAGCTCGACTATGTAGGGTTTAAAATTCCCACCCTTTTTGTTTTAGGGTATGGGCTCGATTATGCACAGGAGGGACGAAACCTTGCGCAAATTTATATCTTAGATGAGTAATAGAGCTGTTATATTTTGATTTAATTGTCATTTTTAATAGCATGTTTTTTACATTGGGCGCAACGAATTTTAAAAATGGCTTTTTTATTATCCCTATTTATATTTCTTGCTTTTCAACCTGCACAGGTATTCCAGAGTGACGCAAATTTACAGCCTGCCGACAGCCTGATTGCCCGCAACTGGACTATCAAAGATGGCTTACCTGTAAACGCAGTTAATGAAGTTATCCAGGATGATGATGGTTACATCTGGTTTACCACCTATGACGGGATTGTGCGGTTTGACGGTCTCAACTTTAAAGTGCTTAACCGTTCTAATACACCCGAAATGCCTCAAAACCGGGCGGTAAATATTCATCATCAAAAAGGGGTTGGTATTTGGGTAAGCCTCGAAAATGGCGGTTTAGTGCTTATCAGTGATGATGGAGCTCAATATTTTGGAGAAGAGCAGGATTTTACCCGCTCGGACGTGACGTTTATGCTTGAGGACTCCAGAGGCAGGATGTGGTTTGGCACATATCAGGGGCTATATAAATTTGAAAACAATTTGTTTTCGAGGGTACTTACACGTGACACACCATCCCAAAACCGAATATCATATATTTATGAGGCCCAAGATAGAAGCATATGGGTTGCCACTTTTGACGGGCTCGTCCATCTTGAGGATGGAGATGTTGAAATATTTGATAGAGAACCGGCGACTGTTCATAACGAGTTTACGCAAATAATTTCGAATGGCGAAGGGGAACTTTGGGTGGGAAGCCGGATGGGTCTCTTAGTTTTAAAGAATCGTAAACTTGTACGTCCCGATGTATTTGAACCGCTTGATGGCGAATATGTTACGGCTATTTACAAAGATGAAAGAATCAGATTGATTAGTACTGATCGGGGGTTTTATAAGTATGATGGCATGTTGGTTCAACTCGACAAGTATTCATCGCAATACGAAAGTTTTCAGCATTTCTATCGCGATTCCGGTGGAAGGTTATGGATGCTTAAAAATAACGGCAACGCTTTTTTATTGAAGGAGGATGAGGTTGTCCGAGCCGGCGGTATAGAAAATCTTTCTGATTATCATTTTAACCGGATTATGGAAGATCGCGAAGGAAATATTTGGCTGACGACTGCCCGTAATGGTATTGTACGCGTGAGCCATGCACAGGCAAAGGTGATTGGGAAGCGGGAAGGACTTTCGGGAAACAATATCTTGGGACTCTTTGAGGATAGCCGTGGTCGGTTTTGGGTTGGAACACGGGATGGAGGCCTCAATATTATTGATGGTGATCAGGTTGCCCATATTTATGAAGAAGAAGGTATCTCTTCGAATATCATTCAAACTATTGCCGAGGACAAAGAAGGGAATATTTGGGTTGGGTACTATCAGGAGGGAATTGACAAAATTACCGATAATAATATTACCCGCTATAACCTTGGATTTGGGGCACGCATCAATGATGTGCGGGCTGTCCATGTAAGTGCAGATTCTGCTATTTGGCTTGGTACCTATGGCGGCTTGGTAAAATTCGACCCGGTGGATGAAGATCATATCATCTATACCACCGAAGACGGTCTTGCAGGAAACTTGGTTCGCTACATTGATGAAGCTCCGGACGGCAGTTTGTGGATCGCCACAGCTGATGGCGGAGTCAGCCATTTTAAAGATGGATCATTTCAAAACTATACGAAAGAAGATGGACTTTCATCAAACAATATTCGTTCGGTTTATGTAGATGAATATGATTCCGGCACGGTGTGGGTAGGTACGGAAGTTAAAGGCTTAAACCGAATCAGGGGAGATGATATTGATTTTCTGGGTATTGAGCATGGGTTGCCGGATCACATTATTCACTATATTTCACAGGACCAAAAGGGGTGGCTGTGGATGTCATCGAACCGGGGGGTATTCAAAATTAAGAAAGAAGAACTGAACCAATTTCTGGATGAGAAGGCTGCTAATTTTAAAATGGTTCATTACGGGCAGGCAGAAGGGATGCGAAATCCGGAGTGTAATGGCTCTTTTCAGCAGGGCGGATTGCGCACCTCGAACGCTACCTTTTGGTTCTCTACGCAAGAAGGTGTGGCTATTTTTGATGTGGATCCGGTCTCACAAAACAGGGTAGCGCCACCAGTGGTTCTAAAAGATATTTCTGCAGCCGGGGAGCATTATTCCACCCGGAAAGCAGATTTTGAATCGGGCGTCGATGATTTTCAGATTAACTTTCATGCCATTACGTTTGTAAGCCCTGAAAAAACCACTTTTCGGTATAAGCTGGAGGGGTATAATAATGAATGGAAAGAGGTTGTTGGAGACCGGGTGGTTACGTACAATGATGTACCTCCCGGAGATTATACCTTTCAGGTTTTAGCGGCAAATAATAACGGCGTTTGGAGTCCGGAACCGGCTACGGCTGCGATACGTGTTACCCCGCTTTTTTACCAGCGCTGGTGGTTCTATCTGTTGTTGTTTGTGATTGTTATGGCCGGTTATTATGGTTTTTCCCGTGCCCGTTACCGATATTTGATGAAAAGGCAGGAAAAGATGCAGGTAGTTATTGATGAACAAACCGCAATCCTGAGGCAAGAAAAAGAAGCAGTTAAAGAGCAGAATAAGATTATTGAGAAACAGGCTCAAAAACTGGAAGAAAGCAATCAGGCCAAGGACCGTTTTTTCTCAATTATCGGCCACGATTTGCGCAATCCTTTTCAGGCCCTGGTCGGGTATTCGAGTATGATCTTAGATAGTTACGAGACGATGAATAAAGATGAGGTAAAAGACAGTTTGAAGGAAGTTCAAAAAGCCTCAGAGCGTTTGCTCAATCTGGTAAGTAGTTTGCTCAGCTGGTCATCGCTTCAAACAGAAAAGGTAAAGCCAAAACCTGAAAAGCTGCCTCTCCATGAGCTGATAAAGAAAAATGTAACCTTACTATCACAATCAGCGCAACAAAAGGATATAGCTCTGAAGATTGAAGAAAATGAATCCCAGCAGCTTTATGCCGACCGCAATATGATTGATACTATTTTAAGAAATTTGATATCAAACGCCATAAAATTTACCGAGCGCGGAGGTGAAGTAACGGTTAAAAGTTATTCCAAAAATGACATAAGCTGTATTGAAGTATCTGATACCGGGATTGGCATGCCACCGGAATTGGTCGATAAACTTATGCGCCTTGATAAAAATACATCCCGTTTTGGCACTGAAAATGAAGCAGGATCGGGATTAGGGTTAGTCATCTGTAACGATATGGTAAGACTGCATAATGGATCTATTGAGGTTGAATCGGAAGAGGGGAATGGAACAACATTCATCGTCTCAATCCCAGAAGAAAATTTTAGAGAAAACTCGTAGTTAAGAATTGTTATTAAAGGTGAAAGCTTCTTATATTCTTGGCTCGCTCGGAGAGATGGCTGAGCGGTCGAAAGCGCTCCCCTGCTAAGGGAGTATACCCTTTAACAGGGTATCGAGGGTTCGAATCCCTCTCTCTCCGCT
>JAFGWN010000149.1 GCA_016937115.1 Balneolaceae bacterium
TGAAACAGAATCGATAGCAGTGCGTTCCAGCCCCCGGTTGATAGTATCAAAATAGATATTACCAAATTCCACGAGATGATCCAGGCATTCAGCTGCGCTCCAGCGTTGGGGTGCGGGCCGGCGGAGGAATATTTCTTCGCTGTTATTTGAGGCCAGACGGTTTGCTTGCTTTTCAGTTTCCCAAAATTGTTGAATAAACCAGTCGTACGTGTATTTCATGTTTCCCCGGGAAACGTTTTATACTTACCTTATCTGGTCTTTCAATTTCATGATTCGATCATACGACTGATTGATCCGTTCTTCTGAGATCGTCCCATCATCAATCAGTTCCTTTATAATGCGATGAGCTTTGGCTGCTATTTGAGGATCAAAAACAGAATTGTTTGCAAATGAAAGCATATCAACACCGGCCTGAATAGAGAGTTTAATCGTTTCTTTCAGATCATAATATTTGCGGATGGCTCCCATTTGCAGGTCGTCGGACATAACTACGCCGTTAAAGCCAAGAGAATCGCGCAGTATCCCGGTGATAACCGGCTTCGATAGCGTTGCAGGATAGGTCGAATCAAGACGGGCATTAAAAATGTGGGCGGTCATAATGATGTCGGCCTTACCGGAATCGATGAGCATTTTATAGGGTGTAAGCTCTTTCTTTTCCCAGGTTTTGGTGACATCGGCAATGCCTTTGTGAGAATCGTCTTTAGAGCTGCCGTGGCCGGGAAAATGCTTGAGCGTAGTAAGGATGCCGTGCTTGTGCAGCTCGTTGATGTAAATTGTAGCATGCCGTACGACGGTTTTTGGATCGGCCGAAAAGCTGCGGTCGATGCCCCCGATAACAGGATTTTGAGGATTGGTGTTGAGGTCAACAACGGGAGCCAAATTGGTATTTATACCGGCTTTTTTCAAGGTCACTGCCGTTCTTTGGGCATAAAAACGGGTACTGTCCGGATTGTTGAGTGTACCCAGATACTCAGCCGAAACGGAAGCGGGAAATCCAAATTTCTCCTTTAAGCGGGCTACTTTTCCGCCTTCCTGGTCAATGGCAATCAAAAGAGGTGTATCAGCGTAACTCTGAAGTTGATCGGTGAGTTTCTGAACTTGTTCAGGAGATTGAATATTACGACGCGCGCTGTCGGTGGGCACATCATAATCAAACAAAACCACACCGCCTATGTGATAATTTTTGATGATATCAGCGATAGGGCTTTCGGGAGGGGCTTCAAAACCGCGAAATCCCACTTTGATCATCTGGCCTATTTTTTCATCCAGCGTCACTTCAGAAGCCTTTTTTTGTGCGCAACTGTTAATTATTAAGAGGCAAAGGATTACAAGAAGAGAGGCTGCTACTGTAGTACGTTTTGAAATATTTAAAAAAAGATTCATTTTTTTTGTAACAAATTCTGTTTTCATGTTCTTATTAGGTAAAGGGAATAAAAAATATTCCTCCAGATGGCCAGCAGTTTTCGTGATAAGCTGATTTTTTCTTTATATCCTTAAATCAACTGGCGCAGTAAACATAACGTTAATTTCAATAAAATGAGTACAAATAAAGACAATAACGACATTGAACGGAAGATTGACCAATATGTGAACGGTCAACTTTCTGAAGAAGAGATCGATAATCTTTGGGCAGAAATGATTCAAAGCCAGGAGTCTATGGATTATTTGAATACAACGGCCAACCTGAAAGAAGTCGTGGGCCGGAAAAAGAACGTATATCGTCGAAAAGTTTGGATGTATGCTGCAGCCGCAGTTATTGTGCTTATTTTAGCAATTGTTGGCACTATGCAGTATATGAGTCCTAATACCTCCGCCATTCCTTCGCCAATAGAAAATATTGAACTGGATTATTATCGCTCAGCTGAGGCAGTCAATGAGGCCGACCGTGATAAGGTAATTCGTAACGCTATTGAATTATACAATAATGACCAGTTTAAAGAAGCTGTTGACTTGTTGAACAAGGAGCGCAGTAATACGAGTGATGTAAGCTGGATCGCTGAACTTGATATCACACTGGGAACGTTTCATTACAATGAAGATAAGTTTGATGAAGCCGCGTTCTATTTTGCTGATGTGATTAATTATAAAGATCAGGTTGATGTGTTAACCCTCGAAAAGGCGTACTGGTATCTTGGGAATTCCTATCTTCAAATGAATCAACTCTCAAAAGCTGAACGTACCATGGAAAAAGCGTATGAGTTGAATGGAGCCTACAGCCGGGTGGCCAAAAGCTTTTTGAATGCTATAGCGGATGCTCGAAGCAAACAGTCTTTATAATAGCCTCTTTCCGCAGCTATTTTATTAGCTGCAGGAAGGTTTTGATGATAGAGCCCTCCGATTGGTTTCAGAGGGCTTTCTTTATTAATATACCCGTTGAGGGGATAAATTGTTGATTTAGAGCTTTATTCATAAGTCTTGTTAAAAGCCTATCCGTAGTTTTGAGTAACGCATCCAAAATCTCCCTTACCAAAGAGAGTCCCGACTTTAGTCGGGGAGGGTTGTCTTTTATAACCCCTGAATGCGTTAATAACTCATTTTTTTGGTCAGAACGCTGGGAGTGTGAGGGGTGAGCAGCTAATGTACCCGTCAGCCCGCAAGTTCAGCATACAGACGGAGACGGGGTCAGACTGATAAGATAGGGTGTAAGTATTAATTTTATTGTCAATCTTATACCTTCAGGTGTACAACTCCCTCAGAGCTGGTGGAAAAAACCATTTAATAAGAAAGCTCCGAATTTCAGGGGCTTTCTTATTTTATTCTGCTTTACCCAACCGCTTTCTTCGTTTCATTATTTCTATGATGGAAGACGCAATAGTGAGGGAAAAGAAGAAGATCAAAAATGACGCGGCCACCAAATTATTAGTAAATTTATTGGGCTGAACAATGGCTTGCTCATCTCCCAACAGCATGTATGAACCCCAGTAGTGGGGGTTCGCATTCTTCGTCTTCAGAAAGTGAAGCTTGGCATCCCGCAACGCTTCCGACTTCGTTTTCCCATTATTGATTCCTTTATAAAACTGAACGGCAAACTCTGAGGCCATCATGTCATTAACTGACCATAAATTCAGGACCAGTGATTGCGCGCCCGCATAACGCAGCGCACGGCTTATGCCAACGACTCCCGTTCCCTGCAAGTACGACCCCGAGCCTGACTCACATGAGTTGAGCATGATCAGCTCGTTCCGGAGGTTTAATTCAAAAAGCTCGTAGGCAAATATGCGCCCCGGGAACTTATTATCACTGTTTTGCTGCCCCCGGCTAAGATAGATAGAAGAAAACATGGGATCCCGACCCGAAACCTCACTGTGTGTAGCCATATGAAGAATACGTGCTTTGGGAGCGGATTGACGAAATGCCTGCTCTGTTGCAGCATCGTTGATAAAGCTTTTTTTGTGATTCAGGGCTGTTAACTGATCTGAAATATTTTTGATTTCGGCTTTTGCCTGGGGTAGTGGAACCAGGGCTTTTCGATCCTCACCAAATGAAGATACGCCGAAGCCGGCGTAATTATAGGTGTGATCAGCTTTATTTGATGCTATAGCCTTGAAGTCATTCAGCGAAGTCATATAGTTCGTGCGAAATCGCTCGATAAGATATGTAGCCTCACCATAACTTTGGCCATGCGCCGGCGGATTAACGGGCAGTATATCGAGCGGGAGCTGGTATAGATAACTGTCGGGGATGATCGTCAGCTTGTTAACATGGTCGGGAAGTGCATCGACCTTTAACAGTTGTGTTATGGGATATAGATCTTTCAAGTCGGTATTTCCGGCAGCAATTTGCCCGATTGTTTCTTCAAGATGAGATCTCAGATCTTGCGTGATGGGAACTTTGGAATAGGTGACGCCGGTACGTGAGATAACCGCCAGGTAATAGGTATCATTAAGTTCGGTGATATGGAGTACGCGCTGGTGAGCATCCATCCGCCGCTGAATATAATTGACTGCAATCGGTTCGGGATTGGCATTGGCCGTTATTTTACGGTCAAGCGCATTTTTTTGCGCGCTCTTCTCATCAATCTGCTGTTGAAGTTCGGCCTGTTCTTCGCCACGCGCTGTGAGAAGCTGTTTGCGTAAGGCATCGAGGTCTTCCGTCAGGCGTTTATATCTGCTTAATTCTTCCTCATTCAACACTTTGGAGCGAACCAACGGGTTTTGGTACAGGGCGGCATCATTAATGGTTTTAAGCTGGTCGAGTGCTTCTACGGCCTGCTCGGGCTCACCGTGGTCGATAAGTAAATTGGCATACGTCTCAAACGCATTTAGATATTCGGGTTCGATCTGCCAGAAACCCGTTTCGAGATCGCCGCTGCCGCGCGACCGCTTCACAATTTGTTCAATGACGGGCTGCAGTATTCGGGTTCCTTCGTTCGGTTGACCGGCTTGATTAAAATAGCGCGCCTGAACGGTGCGGGCTTTAACAAGCTGGTAAAAGTCGAGCGCATCCAGGTTTTTTGTGCTCAGGGTATCGATCATGACCCGCGCGGAATCTTCTTGTTCCAACTGTAAATGAACATTAGCTTTGTTAAACGCCGCATATAAACTGTTCCGGGGGTCGTTGCGTTCTTGCGCTTTTTGGAGAACGCGGCGGTAAATGTCTTTTGCTTCCTGATACTCTTGCTTTTTTTCCAGCAATCTGGCTTTTTCAGTTAAAATATTTTGGTAGGAAGTGTAGTTATTATCAACAGAAATTAAGCTTAAGGCCTTATCAAATGAAGTGAGCGCATGTGAAAAGTTTGATTCTACATCTCGATATAAAGTCCCTTCTAAAAAACTTAGTTGAGCTAAATCATACTGGTCTTGTTGTTCTTGAGCTAATACTTGCGCTTTTTCGAGATAATTTTTTGCCGAAGTAAAATCTTTATTTACCCGATAGTGATTGAA
>JAFGWN010000150.1 GCA_016937115.1 Balneolaceae bacterium
AACCATTTACCTGTGTGAAGCCGCCGGTTACGATACCATTTTTATTGAGACGGTCGGAGTCGGGCAATCCGAAACGGCCGTTCACTCTATGGTTGATTTCTTTCTGCTGCTGATGCTGGCCGGGGCCGGTGATGAGCTGCAAGGTATTAAGCGCGGCATCATGGAGATGGCCGATGCCATTGCCATCAACAAAGCCGATAGCAGCGCTCAAAAACAGGTTCAGCAGGCCGTGCGTGAGTACAAGAATGCCCTGCACCTGTATCCGCCCACCAAATCGGGCTGGGAGCCCAAAGTAACAACCTGTTCCGCTCTTAAAGAGACGGGCATTAATGAAATATGGGAAATGATTGAAGCGTATATTTCATCAACTAAAGACAACGGTTTTTTTGAAGAAAACCGGAACCGCCAGGCCCGCCACTGGATGCATGAAACCATTCAGAACCAGCTTAAAGAACACTTCTATACCGACCCGGCCATCAAAAAGAGATTGAGCCAGACCGAAAAGGATGTGCTGGATGGCAAAATAAGCTCGTTCAAGGCCGCCCAAGAGCTTCTCGAACGCTACAAGAACAGCTCCTCTGGTTAGTTTCCCTTCCGTAATTCGATATTGGCATCATCAACATCTATGCGGATAGTTGCCGTACCGCCTGCAAGTTTATACTCCGTTTCGTTTTCTTCATCCACCGTGCGGCGAAATGCCCCGCCGGCATCCATATCAGCGTTATCATGCCGGATATTAAATATGCCGCCCCCGCCTGTTACATAGAGTGCCAAATCTCCGTCATCCATATCAAAATTATACGATCCGCCATCACTAAGGCTTGTGTAAATTGAAAAATCTCCGTCATCCGAATCGACATTAATCTGATCAAATTGCCCGTTTTTTATATTTGCCTGACCGTCATCAACATCGATAGCCAATGAACCGTGTCCCTCATCCATTTCAATACTGCCGTCATCAAGGCTGAAACTAAACCCACTTCCCCGGCACGCCTGTAAACGCACATCTGCATCGTCGGCATCAACATTTATCTGACCATTAATCTCGCTTACCTCATAATTTTCGTCATCGCCGTTCAGGGCCAGGCTCACGCTCCGCGGTGCTTCAATTCGGATCGTATATTCTTCACTCGTCGATCCAAACGTAATACCATCAAACTCGCGCGGTTGTTCTTCAATGATTAAATCTCCGCCCTGCTCCCGAATTTCCATGTCAAATTTATTGCGCGAACCAAAGCTAAAACCGCTGATCTCCAATTTATAGTGAATTTCTACACGCACATCCGAGCGGTCGGAACCAACAATCGTAACATCGGCATCGTCGCTGCTCAATGTGATTATTCCCTCAGCACTCATAGTGTACGTTTCATCAAGATTGAATGTATCGGTTGACTGAGCTTGCACCGACACAGTTAATCCCAGCATTAGTACAATCAAAAAAGATTTTTTTATAGAAAACATGGTATTGTGATTTGTTGACTTTTAAAACCTATCACCACCATACGAAGAAAAGTGAAAAAAGTTATAGCAACTTTTAACTCAGGTTAAGCTCCGACTTTGACGAAAAGGCCACATCTTCATCCTTTATTGCTTGCTCTCCAAACGTCTCCTGCATTTCGTGGCGAAGTTTCTGAATAGTAAGGCCACTGGTAAGCGCACCGTTGCGGGCGATAGAAATACGGCCGGTCTCCTCGGAAATGACAATTACAAACACGCTGTTCGTTTCAGTAATACCTACAGCGGCGCGGTGGCGCGTACCAAATACAGATGAAATATTGGGGTTTTGAGAAATAGGTAGGTAACAGCTGGCGGCAACAATACGGTCATTACGAATTACAACGGCACCGTCGTGGAGCGGTGCATTTTTATTGAAAATTGTCTGCAGCAGCGAGCTATCCACACGGGCGTCCAGCTTAACGCCCACATCAACCAGATCCTGTAACGTCGAAGAGCGGGCAAATACGATGAGCGCGCCCGTTTTCGTATGCGACATACTGCGGACAGCATCAATAACTTCATCAATAACAGTATCAGAATTAGAGCGCACAAAAAAACGATCCAGATTAGTATTTTGCCCCAGACTGTAGAGCAGCTTGCGAATTTCCGGCTGAAAAATAATGAAGACGGCCAACACTCCTACATCCAGAATACGCGCCAGGATAAAGTTGATAGTGGTTAAACCAAGTGCACTAACGACGGCGTTAATAAGGATGATAAAAACCAGTCCAAAAGCAGCCTGAATAGCAAACGTGCCCCGAATCCACCGGTACAGGTAGAAAAGTACCGTAGCAATAATAAGGACTTCGATTAAATCCCTGATACCAAATTCCAAAAACCAGATGTCAATCACGGTATCGTTTGTTAGTTATTCTAAATATTTAAGTAAAAGATACTTCCCGCTTTCACAAAATAGATGCCAGATACCGGATATCCGATCACAGCGATCCGGCATCTGTTATCTGCCATCTGTTAACGCATTATACACTAAAATTGAGTCTTTTGCTTCCTTTACATCATGCACGCGAATAATTTTTGCACCTTTCATCATTGCATGATAATGAACAGCTATTGTTCCTGTCAGCCGATCATCAACCCTGCGGTCATTCAGTATTTTGCCAATCATCGATTTTCGGGAAGCGCCCACAAGCAGCGGATACCCCAAATCTAAAAACCGGCCAATATTTTGCAGAATAGTGATGTTATGCTGCTGGGTTTTGCCAAATCCGATACCGGGATCAAGGATGATGGTTTCCAAGCCTGATTTGTTTGCCAGGGCTACCTGCTGTTCAAAAAATGATTTGATATCCACGATCACATCATCATAGGCCGGGTCATCCTGCATGGTTTTGGGATTGCCCTGCGAATGCATCAAAATATAGCCCGCATTTCGTTTAGCGCAAAGTTCTGCAAAACGCGGCTCTCGTTGTAAGCCGCTTATATCATTTACAATATGCGTGCCCAGCGCCAACGCTTCATCAGCAACGGCATACTTCGTCGTATCAATTGAAAAAAGCGTATCGCTAAACCGGGGAATGGCTTTTTCTAACACCGGGAGCACGCGATCCATCTCTTCTTGTTCAGTAACAGGGTCGGAACCCGGCCGGGTTGATTCACCACCGATATCAATGATTGATGCTCCCTGGGAGACCATGAGCCCGATACGACCCAAAGCGGCATCCGTTGAATCAAACTGCCCGCCGTCAGAAAAGGAATCGGGCGTGGCATTAAGCACACCCATTATTAGAGGAGAAGAAAGATCAAGTTCTTTATCCCGAACTTGTAAGGAAAATGATGACATTATGTATGTGTGATTAGGTAATTATGTTATTAAGTGATTATTGAAACCTAATAACCGAGTCACCTAATAACGGCTTGTGCTACCATTCTTCTTGCAGGTACTCCAGTTTATCTTCTACTTCAGCCCATTCATCCGCATCTTCACGATCTTCTTTATGCTCATTGATGACGTGCTCTTGCCACTGCTCGGCAAGCCGTTCATTCAACTCAATATAGTGCTCCCATTCCATCGGCACTTCGTCATCGGGGTAAATGGCTTCGACCGGGCATTCCGCAACGCAGGCATCGCAATCGATGCACTCCAGCGGATCAATCGTCAAGAAATTCGGGCCTTCACGAAAAGCGTCAACAGGACATACGGTGGCGCAATTGGTGTATTTACAGTTGATACAGGGATCGGTGACTACGTATGCCATACAAATTTCTTATTTCTCTAATGGTTGATTTAATTTCGCCTAAATATCTCGGCTTATCGGCATAGATGCAACGTTTTATTTGTATTAAGAGTGAAACATACAAGGTGTAACGGCAAACAATATTACATTTTACATTTGTGGTCTTACATATCAAGTTCTTTCAGCATTATCTTCATGCTGTCCAGCGATCCGTCGTTGGGCGCCGGTTTTATTCCTAATATATGGCTCATCAAATTGTAAATATGAATGCTTTGAAATGAAGCTGGTTTTGCTCCCTCCCTGAACGCCGGCCCACGCGCAAGAAATATGCCCTGCATTGCTTTTTCATTGTTATCGTATCCATGCATACCAGCGGGTAGCCCCTCAATAAACGGCTGCTTATATTTTTCTTCCATGATCATATAACCCAAATCCGGGACGACAACCAACGACGGAATCCGCCAGCTATCTTTTAGGTGAAACCGTTCGGGCACGTCATCTTTTTTGAAAACACGATAATGATTTTCATGTGCTTTTAGTTGATTATAAACGGCTTTAACTTCACCTTCTTTGGGCTGAATCATGCTGATGGCGCCCCACGTCATACGTTCTACTTTCGTCGTATCAATGATGGTATCTAACAAGATAATTTTGTCTTTGGACAACGATGTCATCCCGTGATCCGAAACGACGACAATATTTGTACTGTTCCAAAGGTTGCGTTCATTCATTTGTGTTTCCAGATAGCCCAAAAGAGAATCTGCCCGTTGCAATGCAGCCTTGAGCGAATCTGATTCCGGACCATAATGATGTCCCGCACGATCGATATCCGAAAAATAGAGTGTAGCAAAATCTACGCGCTTTTTTTCCGGGTAACTCAACCATTTTACGACCGTATCGATGCGGGCACGTGCGGGCATTGCCCCGTCATACGGTTTCCAAAACGTTGGCCGCATGCCCTGAATATCCGCTTCCGAGCCAATCCAGAACATAGTACCGGCTTTTAACCCCTGTTTTTCAGCTGTATTCCAAATGGGTTCACCCTTATACCACTTAGCATCTTGCACAGCTTCACGATCGGAGATGCGGTACCATTCGTCGAATTCCGGATCATACATGGTATTGCCAACGAGTCCACTTTTTTGCGGATAAAGACCAGTGGCAATTGAATAGTGGCTGGGAAATGTTTTTGTAGGAAAAACCGGAATTAACCCTTCGGCTTTCACGCCTTCTGTTACAAAAGCATGAAAGTTGGGCATGTTGGTTTGTGAAAAATAATCATGGCGGAAACCATCAAAAGAAATAAGTAAAAGCCGGTTGGGGCGTTCAGTTTTATTTTGCTTTTCAGAGCAGCTGAACCCTACAACGAAAACCAGAATCAAAACGAGAATATTTCTATAAAAACGCATCATAAATTAATTATTAAGCCATTTCCTTTTAAAATTTATTCTAATAAAAAAAGGGGCGGACTGTTTAAAGCCGCCCCTTAAAATTATACCAATGTTAACTCAATTCATCGAAATATTAGAATTCATATTTCAAAGAAGCGTTCCATGTTCTTCCGAATCCGTACCATACGAAGTTACGGTTGTTGATACCCTCCCAAGTCTCGTCTCCGGAATTTGCCTGATAATTACTATTAGATTCTGCTATGTACGTAGTATTAAACAGGTTGTTGACGTTAACCCGCAGCGAAGCCATCTGGCCAAACAGGTCGAAGCGGAAGGTTGAACCTAAATCTACCAATCCGTAGGAAGGTAACTTAAGGGCTCCTTCGTTATTGGGATCCGCAAAAGCTTCATCTGTAATGCTGTAGTCAGCATACAGATTATCTACGTATCGATAACCGGCATCCACACTCCATTTTCCAATACGGTAGTCAGCTCCTAAATAGCCAACGAATTGTGCAGCATCGCCCACTTTTACACCCTCGGTGTAAAGCGTAGTCGTACCGATTTGGTTTCTGTTGTCATCAAATAGGGTTGCGCTAAAGTTATTGGTGTACTTCCAGTCACCAATTGACAGCATACCATCCAGTGTTAAGTTATTCGTTGGGCGGGCAGTCGCTTCAACTTCGATACCATTATGGCGTTCATCTACATCATCGAATTGTGCAGTCCCGAAGGTTCCTTGCTCATTCGGGAAGCTACTTTCGATAAAGCGGTTACCCCACAAGGTGGAATAGAGGTTTACGTTCACGTCAAACGCATAAGAGGTATACCCATACCCCAGTTCAATTGAAGTAATCTGCTCATTTTGCAGGTCCGGGTTGATATTATTTTGGAAGCCGGGAAAAACTGCATCGAAGAGCGGCTGTTTTGAGATAAATCCGGCATTGGCAAATATATTGTGGCGATCAGTAAGATTGAAGTTTGCGCCACCTTTTATGTAGCCGCCGGGAACATTTTTCTTCTTAGAAAGTGCGTTACCTGGCTGGTCGAAATAGTCTTTACGCTGATACGATTGATTAGACAATCCACCCTGAATAACGGCCGTAAATCTATCTCCGCTGTCGTACTCGATCATGCCATTAACGCCCTGCCAATTAACGTAGCCCAGATTATAGTAATCGATCTTTGGACCAGCTATACCAGTGCTTTTGAAAGGAGATGCTTCAATGGTGTTTTCATCCTCGAGGATTTTACCAAGCGAGTTTTGATTACCATTAGAACCACTACCACCAGAAAAGTAACCATCTAAGCCCATCAAGTTATTAAGCGCACGATAGTGATAGCCGGTATATTTACGCAGATCGATACCCAGCGAGAGCGTAAATTTATCAACTTCCGCTTCCAGCTTGGAAATCGCCCCAAACCAGTTGTGGGAGTTCATGGAAGCTCTGCGAACCATTATCGCGTTGTTGACGCCATTCTCTCTATATCCGTTTGAGCCGATTAGCTGACCATTGTATGCATCAAGGTCTCCGGTATACTCCGAAGTTGTTGAACGGTTTACTTGAACTACGTTATCGAAATTAATGGTACCATCAGCATTTCGTGAAGCTGCACCGTCCCCATCTTCCAAATAATGTGCTGTAAGGTCTTCATTCCCACCAAAAGGATAGAGGTCGATGTCAGAATTGAAGAAATACTGTCCCCGCGGCCCGGTTCCACCACCGCGTCCGGCAGAACCATACAGCGAAGTAGCGAGACTAACATTTTCGCTAATGTTCCAGTCCCAGTTAAAGGTAGCCAACGGTTTATTATAGAAGTTACGCTCCATGTTGAATTCTTCACCATTCAGCGTACCTCCGTTGGAGTTCCATCGGGGATCGATGCCGTCATCTCCAAAGTTTTGGTAATCGCGAATAGATACCCAAGTACCACGCTGGTTGTGCCACTGGCCTGCGCCGAGAACGGAGAGGTTAAAAGAATGAGTATCGTTTGGCTCATACCCAACAGCACCAAAATAGGTCCAGCCTTCACCGCTGGTGTTATACACATACCCATCTCCCTGCCAGTAACTCAAGAGAAAAGAAGCAGACCAGCCATTTTCACCCTGCCCCGTGTTGTAGGAAGCAGCAGTTTTGGTATAACCGTCATTCCCTACCAATTGAGAAACAGAACCGCCTTTTTCCTGCTCTGCGGTTTTTGTAAAAATCGAAACCGTTCCTCCTACAGAAGGCACGGCAAGGTTCGTTGCACCCAATCCACGCTGAATTTGGATACCGGATGCGACATCCGTCAACCCTTGCCAGTTTGACCAGTAGACCCAGCCATTTTCCATATCGTTAACAGGCTGTCCGTTAATCAAAAATGCAGTATTGCTTTGATCAAATCCGCGCAGAGAAATGCGAGAGTCACCGTATCCACCCCCTTGCTTTGTTGCATACGCACCGGGTGTTTTGTTCATTATTTCGGGAAATTCCTGGTTTCCCACTTCCTGTGCAATCTCTGCCGGTGTAATAGTAGATACCGCAACGGGCGTTTCTCGGCTTCTGGCAATATCAATAACATTACTTGATACCACAATTTCACCCAGCATTTCCTCGTCAGGCTCAAGAAATATCTGCATATTCTGTTCGGCAGTAACTTCTTGAGTGGTAAAACCCACAAAAGAAACTACAAGGATATCTCCTTCCTGAGCATCAATGGTGAAATAACCATCAGCACCTGCAGAGGTCCCCGTTTGAGTCCCTTGCAAAATTACATTTGCACCAGCCAGTGGCTGATTTGTTTCAGCGTCTAATATACGTCCACTGATTTGAGCTGCCATTGAAAATGGCAAAAACAGCAGGACGACAAATAAAAGTCCGTAACGTTTCATATCGATATGATGTATGTGTTTGAGATTTTATGTGAGTGAGACACAAGTAGTAGCTTGTGTTGTTTTGATATCTGTGCCTAAGATAAGAAACACAAGATTACCAAAAAGTTAAGTCTGACCACGATTTTTTACAGAGAGGTAATGTAAAAAAACTTCAGCAATTAATGAATAAGTTTATGATAAAACCAGTACAAAACCTGCTGGTATGTAATCATGCCGATAAATGTTGAATGGATATTCATTGCCCATTCTTTAAAACTGACCTTTAATCTGGTTCCAGTCTTCTTTGGTATCGACATCATTGAGCATTTCTAAGACATGATAGCTTAAGCCGTACGTTTTACAATCATTCACAGTTTGGCCAAATACGTCGTCGGTGCTCCATGGTTTATCTTTAAATAGCACAGGAAAAAATTTACGCATGCCCAGCAAGTAATAGCCTCCGTCTTCCGCCGGACCGATAACGACATCGTTTGTTTCCAACGCTTCATACGCATGTTCCAGATGTTTGCCTTTAAGCTGGCCGCAATCGCTTCCGATGATAACAACACGCTGGTAACCCTTATTAAAAACCTGCTTGAATGCTCTCTGCATCCGGGTTCCCAGTGTTTCGCCCTGCTGCTTCTTTTTGGCAAACATCACATCATCCCATTCATCCTGCCTCGGAATAAATTGTGAATACCACACTTGTTTGTCGGCCTGTAACGGCTTCACAGTCTGTCGGGTATAGACAAGCAGCTTTTTATAAATTTCCAGTGCTCTTTCATCACCCACGGTTGCAGCCAGACGCGTTTTCACGTGGCCTTTTTGAGGATTTTTAATGAAGATGAGGAGAGCGTTGGACGTTGATTTTGGCACGTTATGAGTCGATTATAGTTCTGGATTCCAATTTGATGCAGAGCAACTGAGGTTAGGGTTAAAGGTTGATGTTGAGGGGGCCCTTAATCTCAGCCTTAACCTAAAAATCTATGTGGTTTGCCCGCCACAACTGCTGCCAGCCCCTGCGGTACAACCAAAACAGTGCTGGTTGATGCGAATTTCCCGTTCATTAAGTAATTCTTCATCCCAGTCTTTGATATGTGATGGTGTCTCGCTGTTGGTTTTCATCTCCAGCATCTGGTTAAAATCGCAGTCGTACAGTGAGCCGTCCCAGCCAATCGATATAGTATCCCGGCACATTACGCCTTCCGCTGCTGCAGGGTTAAACGACATGATCAGCTTTTCCATATACTCATCCAGATTGCCCGACATCAACAAAAAGTTCAGGTAGCGGCTAATGGGCAGGTTGGTAATTGTAAACAGATTATTAAATACAATATCGTGTTTCCGCTTTAACTCTCGTTTAAAATCCTGCTCCATTTGTCCTTGGTCACCCGGCAGAAAAGCACCCGCAGGATTATAGACAAGGTTAAGTTCCAGCCCGGTATCGTCCCGGCCGTAGCCAATCTCATTCAGTGTTTGTAGTGCTTGGACGGATTTATCATACGTGCCTTTTCCCCGCTGACGGTCTGTGCGTGATTTACTATAAAAAGGAAGCGAGCACGTTACTTCAACACCATGCTCGGCAAAAAATTCCGGCAGCGCCTGATATTTTGGCGTAGTGGTTAAAATCGTCAGGTTGGAGCGCACAATAACGTGTTTACCCATCTTTGAAACCTCCTCCACAAACCATCGAAAATGCGGATTCATTTCCGGAGCACCGCCCGTCAGGTCCACTATATTGATATCACTGCTGCGCAGCGCATCCAGGCAGTACGCAAACGTCTCTTTACTCATCATTTCCTCGCGATCGGGACCAGCATCAACATGGCAGTGCTTGCACGTCATATTGCACATATAGCCTACATTTATCTGAAAAATTTCGATGCCGGTAGGCCGCAGCGGGAAAAGATCCATTTCTTCCAGCTTTTCCCGGAATGAAGGCAGGGCTTTCAGCTTTGCGGAATGATTGTTAATCACATCAAGCTGAACCTGGGGATCAGATAAATCGTGCTTTTGGGCTTTAAGAGACTTCATAAATAAGTAGATCTTATTATAATGACCACATTACTAAAATAGATGACATCACCGCGATCAATATTACATACTTAGTTTGTTAACCTGGTTCATCATCTGCGTGCTGTGCACAAGCGAAGCACCGCCCCGGATGGCTCCTGCTACATGTACGGCCTCCATCATCTGCTCCTCAGTCACCCCTTTTTCGAGCGTATCGGTTGTATAGGCATCAATACAATATGGACACTGCACGGCATGTGCCACGGCAAGTGCAATAAGCGACTTTTCCCGTGCGGTTAACGCCCCTTCTTCAAAAACTGCGCCATAATATTCAAAAAACTTTTCCCCCAATTCTTCCTGAAAATCGGTTATATCTTCAAATTTTTTTAAATCTTCGGGATTGTAATATGTTTTTTTCATAATTTTAACTGAATTTTATTTTCGGCTGGCTACTGTTAAGGAACATGATAACAAATACAATTCAGTTTTAATTTACAATCGCCGATTTACTCTTAAACTGGTTGATGGAACTTTTAATTCAATACAAGCTTTCAATACATGAATCTTAATTATTAACAAATATCTATTCACATGAATATAAAACAGCGACTATCCGTACTGGCAACCGTTTTACTGGTTGTATTTACAATAAATACAGCACAAGCTCAGCAATCAGGTAACAACATCGGGCTGGGTGTGATGGTAGGCGAACCAACGGGCCTCAGTTTTAAAGCGTGGACCTCCGGCACCACCGCATTTGACGCAGCCCTGGCTTGGTCGTTGGAAGGCAGAGACCGAATCCATATTCATGCCGACCATTTATGGCACAATTTTAATGTTTTCGGCGGTGATATCGATCCCGGTCAACTGCCGGTTTATTATGGTATTGGCGGGCGGCTTATTTTGGTTGATGATGAACCCGATCCGGATGGAGATGATAATGATGCCATTTTTGGGGTGCGGGTTCCTGTCGGGATCAACTACCTCTTTGAGAATAACCCGATCGGACTTTTTTTGGAAGTGGCTCCGACCATCAACCTTATACCAGATACTGATTTAGATGCCGATGCTGCTCTTGGCATCCGTTTCTATCTGTAATTGTTAGATAAAATTTAAAAGCCTGCACATATGTTATGTGCAGGCTTTTTTAATACCCAAATCTCGAGATTCTGAATCAGGCTTCTTCCTTAATGTCTTCCATCTCTATAGAAAGAGCATCCAGCTTGTTCTGCTTGCTTTCAAGCTTGGCCTGCGCCTTATTGATTTTCTCGTTCATCTCTTTGAGAAACGGGTTGTCATCATCCGAGAAATTAAAGTTCGTTTTTGATTCTTCCAGCTGCAGCACTTCTTCTTTGAGACTGCGAACTTCCTTTTCAATCTTCTTATATTCCTTACGCAGACCCTGAATCTGGGATCGCTGCTCGGGATCCAGGCTGGCTTTTGCCAATTCCTGGTCAAATTTATCGCCCGACTTCGCAGCCCGCATCCGGTCATAAATTACATCGCAGACCTCGCGGTATTTTCTCCACATCTCATTCTTCTTTTTAATGGGCACGTAACCCACATCTTTAAACTCGGCCTGCAGTTTTTTGGCTTCATCAACAGCCGCAATGGGATCTTCATGCTGGCCCAGCGCACGAAGCTTATCCAAGATCTCTTCTTTCCGCTTTAAATTTTCTTTCTGCTGCTCTTTTGCTTCCTTGAAGTGCTCGCGGCGACGATCATAGAAGACATCCATCGCGCCCTTAAACTGCTTCCAAATTTTATTGGATTTCTTGTGCGGCACCGGGCCTATTTTCTTCCAGCGGTCCATAAAAGACTGCATCTGCTGATGTCCTTTGTCCCAGTCGGTCGTATCCTTAACTTCCTCAGCCTTCTCAATCAGCTCAAGCTTCTGCTGGTAGTGTTCTTCTTCCTGCTTGTGTAGCTTGTCAATATTATTGGACTTCTTCTCGTTGAAGGCATCTGTTGCTGCTTTAAAACGATCCCAAAGCTTGTCTTCACGTCGCTGGGGTAAATTCCCAATCTTTTTCCAGCGGTGATGGAGTTTATTTATCTTGCGAGCGGCTTTAGCAATATCTTTCTGCTCCACGAGCGCTTCGGCTTCTTCACAAATATTTTGTTTTTTGGCAGTAAAGCTATCTACATTGCTGCGGTGGTCTTTATGGTATTTGTACTTGTTATCGTAGTAAAGATCCTGTGCAGATTTATAGCGACTCCAAACCTGGTTTGATTTTTCACGAGGCACCCGCCCGATTTTCTTCCACTGGTTCGTCAGGTCGGAAAAGGTATCATCAATTTCTTTCCAGTTAGTTGTGTTTTCATCTATATCGCCGGCTACCCGCTCCATCTTGTCGAGCACAGCCATCTTCATCATAAGATTATCTTCCTGCTTCTGCCGTTTTTCAACCAGCCGATCTACCTTATGTGATTTAAATTCCTTAATAAGTGATTTATACTTGTCGGCAATATCGGCGGCTTGCTCTTTGGGAACAGAACCAATGCTATGCCACTTGCTTTCCAGCTTTTTTATTTTGCCGGTTGCCGACCAGTCTTCGGCTTTCACAATCTTCTCAATCTCTTTTAACAGCGTACGCTTATCAGCCAAATTCTCCTTACGCTTTTTATCGGACTGGGCAAAATGCTCTTCTTTACTTTTCTGAAAGCTTTCTTCAGCCTTAGTAAACTTGTAATAGAGATTCCGTACTTTTTCTTCGTCTTCTTCGCCTTCTACATCCGGTCCGTCGCCCCATTCGTGGCTCAGCTTATCCAGCTTTTTTTCAACTGTTCCCCAGTCATCCTGTTTAGCCAGATCCTGGGCTTTATTGGTGAGCTTTTTATAGTACGCTACCGGATCGTTTTCCTGATCCTCGCTATCATCTTCCTGCTCATCCGTGGCTTCTTCATCTGCTGAAGCTTCTTCCTCTACTTCGGGTTGAGCTATATCATCCAGCCGATCATACAACAAAGAAAAATCGCCGATTGCATCAGATTCAGCGAACCTGGTTTTCCAGGCATCGATCTCTTCTTCAGAGAGGTTTTCCCGTTCGTTCAGTTCTTCCTGCAAGGTCACAAAGTTGCTTCGGAGCTCAGCAATAACCTCTTCAATATTTTCTTCTTCAGCTTCACCCAGCTTCTCTTCTTCCAAGTGGTCGCTTTCCTTTCGGAAAATATCTCCGTCTTCGGTTATGTAACAGAATTCATCCTCATAAACATATTCGGATGTTGCCTTGCTTGTCTCCATTGTACTTTCCAAATCAACCTCTTTAATAAATCTGCGTATTTACTGCTTTCTAAAAATAGTTTAATTAAGATAACACTTCTTAGCAACTTATAACAACTACTTCGGATCTCCAATCTCCGGGCCCTTATTGTCCGCAATATAATGTATGTCGCGCTGTGGAAATGGAATGGTAATATCCTCTTCATCAAACCGTTCTTTGATGCGCTTTGTCAAATCCCATTTGAGCGGCCACAGGTTTTCGGTCTGCGTCCATGGACGAGCAAAAATATTGACCGAGCTATCAGCAAGCTGGCCTACTACAACAACCGGGGCGGGCTCGGCCAACACGCGCTCGTCGCTCGCAAAAACTTCTTTTATGATCTCCATAGCACGATCAATATCATCATTATAATGAATACCAAAAACCATATCGGCACGGCGCGTTGAGTTACGGGTGTAGTTTTCAATTTTATCACCCCATACTTTGGAGTTCGGGAATACAACATAAATATTATCGAAGGTATGCATTTCGGTTACAAAAAGGCCGATTTCATCAACGATAGCCGTCGTATTTCCTATTACTACTACATCACCAACATTAAACGGACGCAAGATTAGCAGCATCATACCCGAGGCAATGTTGCTAAGCGTACCCTGCAACGCCAGCCCTATGGCCAGGCCGGCCGCACCTACAACGGCTATGATACTTGCCGTCTGAACCCCAAACTGATTTAGCACAGCCAGGACGGTAACGACAAGGACTAAAACCTTGGTGCCCGTAGCAAAAATGGGCGTAAGTGTCGCGTCGATTCGCTGGGAACGCTCCAGGTATTTTCGCACCCGATTCGCAAACCAGTTAGAGGCTGCCCATCCTAAAATTAAAATAATGACAGCACCAATCATATCCAGGCCGTAATCAACCAGGATCGGGATGGCTGTTTCTTTAATTTTATTAAATTCGTCCATATTAAAACCGCTTTGCAAATTTTGTTGGTCAACAAAAATAATAAAATTGAGTGGCTTATTTCTAATTCATTCAGAAAAAATATAATTGATAGAAAAAGCCGGCCCCAGAAGAAGCCGGCTCTAAAACAGGTGTCCGTTAATTATTATTCGGCATCCTGATTATGGAAATAAACATCGTGTGAAGGATACGGGAAGTTGATACCTTCCGCATCAAACTTCAACGGCCAGTAATTTTCCTTTTGGGTCCACGGACGTACAATCATATTCACTGAACTACCGCCCAGTTCAGAGATAGCAATTTGCGGTGCCGGATCATCCAGAATACGATCGTCATTGGCCAGTACTTCCTTGATTACCCGATAAGCTTCATCAATATCATCATCATAACCGAAGCCGATGGTCATGTCCACGCGACGATTATCATTCGTCGTTAGATTGGTAATAACATTGCCCCAAATTTCGGAGTTAGGCACAATCATCGCCTTGTTATCGAAGGTGTGCATTTTAGTAATCGTGATACCAATCTCATCTACAACACCGTTAGCGCTCCCACAATCAATGGTATCACCCACTTTGAAAGGGCGTATAACCAAAATCATAATACCGGCAGCAAAATCAGCCAGCACCCCATCCCAGGCAAGACCAACAGCCAGGCCCAACGCACCCAGCACCGCTATCAAACTGGCTGTTTGTACCCCAAACTGCCCCAAAACAGCGATAAGTACAAACACCAAAATTGCTATTTTGGCTGTTTGAGCAAATACCCTGGTTAAAGTATCATCCAGCTTCTCTGACTGCGCCCCCTTC
>JAFGWN010000151.1 GCA_016937115.1 Balneolaceae bacterium
AAGGCGGTCGGGGTGAGAGCGGCGCACGTGCTGTGGCATCTCATACCGGTGCATTGGCCGGAAGTACCGAGGCATATGAGGCAGCGTTTGAACGCAGCGGTGTTCTACAGGCACAAACCATGGAAGAGATGTTTGACTGGGCACGAGCCCTGGCTTGGCAACCACTCCCCAAAGGCAAAAATGTAGCGGTATTAACAAATGCAGGCGGACCGGCAATTCTGGCCGTTGATGCCTTGGAAAAAACCGGGTTGGAACTGGCAAAATTGACTGCAGAAACTAAAAATTATCTGGAATCGCGATTACCAAAAGCAGCCAGTGTTAATAATCCTGTAGATGTATTGGCGGGCTCTGGTCCGGGTACCTACGCAGTGGCGTTGGATGCGCTGCTTACTGACGAAACGGTAGACGCGGTAGTGGTTATACAGGCGCCACAGGATTGGTTTTTACCGGCCAGCCTGGCTGAAGTGGTGGGCGAAGTAGCCGGTACGCATCAAAAACCTGTAATTGCTTCGATCATGGGAAAAGCTTCTGTGGATGAGGCGCTCAAAATTTTACATAAACGAAAAATACCGAATGTGGCTTTTCCCGAACGTGTGGCTTCCGTGTTGAAAGCTATGGTTAACCGTAAAGAGTGGCTAAGTCTTCCTCAGCAAACACCTGTGCGATTTACTGATTTTGATGAGCAGAAAGTCCAAAAAAGCGTCTCGGAAAAAGATTGGAAATTGTTGCTTGAAGAATATGGTATTGCTTTTCCAGAGGAGCAGCTTGCTCAAACGAAAGAAAAAGCTACTGAAGCCGCGGAATCTATTGGTTATCCGGTAGTAATAAAGTTAGTCTCTGATTCGGTTTCACATAAAACCGAAGTTAATGGGGTGAAGTTAGATATCAGGAGTAACAGTGAAGTCATTCGTGCGTGGAATGAGATCAAACAGTCGGCCGAGGCGGCAGGTGTTGATATGAAAGGCGTGCAGGTACAAAAAATGCTGACCGGCGGGCAGGAAGTAATTATGGGGCTTCGGCGTGATCCGCAATTTGGGCCCATGGTATTGTTTGGAACAGGCGGCACAGACGTAGAGTTGCTGCAGGATGTAAAGTCAGCAATTGCTCCCTTGAATCGACTACAGGCTGAGAAATTGACAGATGCTACTCGTGCTGGCATTAAGCTGAAAGGCTGGCGAAATCAGCCGCCGGCCGACCGGGAAACGGTTATTAAATATTTGATGCGGCTATCACAGCTCGCTGATGATTTACCGGCCATTGATGAACTGGAAATAAATCCGTTATATGTATTACCAGATGGACAGAGGGCTTATGCCGTGGACGTCAGAGGTACCCTTAGGGAGAATGAAACTGAAGCATCATAGCATAGTATTTTTAGGAAAATTAAAGACAGAGTCCACAATCTGTGACTAAACAAAGTAATTATTCTTATAACAACAATGTGAATTTTCAATGGCTGTGGCATGCTTCCCTGGCCTGTTTTATCGTAGCAGCACTAACAGGATTTCTATATCGGCTGGGAATGCTCGGGTGGGTGCCCGGCGATCTGTCGCTTGGTAATATCCGGCATGCGCACTCGCATCTCATGTTTTTTGGATGGGCCGTGCCCTTTCCCCTGTACATTTTACTCAATCGGATTTCCTCCCGGACAGCCCCAAACAACCGTTGGGTGCGATTGATGTATTATGCGATTGCCGCCGAATTAGCCTTTGGGATATTGGCTTACCTGTTCTTTTTGTTTTACGGATATCGTCCTGTTGAGATCGGGTCCATTGCATTGCCCCTGTCAGTTATCTTATCCGGCTTGGTGATGATCTGCTGGTATATCTACCTATGGGGATATCTGTATATAAGATCCACGCTGCATAACACCTCGTGGCAAGCTTGGTACGATGGGGCCCTTATTATGCTTGTAGTGAGTTCTTTGGGAGCGTGGGGCATTGCTGTACTACAGGCTGTAAATCCAACTGCTCATCTGTTGATGAAGAGCTTAACCCATTTTTTTCTGGCTACTTTTACAGAAGGCTGGGTAATTTTAGCTATCCTGACTGTGCTGCTTACAAAATTAGCCATAAACCGAAAACACTGGCTTATTTCTGAACATTTTTCACTGGGCTGTATAGCTATTGGCGCCCCGTTGACATTTCCATACGGCATCTCGGAATCATTATTATCACCGACCCTTCTAATAGTTGCACGATTGGGAGGTCTGTTGACAGCGACAGGACTGCTGCTGGTAATATATGCTATCGTTTCTTCGGGCATGAAGAAAAACAGTATCTGGATTTGGCCCCTCTCCTTATTGGGTATCAAGGCGGGTGTGCAGATAATTGCTTCTGTTATTCCGTCTTCATTCTGGCTATCCGATTATGCACTTCGCCTCTTCTACCTGCATCTGTTACTTCTGGGGGGATTCACACTGACGATGATAGGTTGGCTCTATATTCGTTCCACTGTATCACAAAGGTACTTTAACGGAGTTGTCCTTTCGGTGTTTGCGGTATTATTTAGTTTACTTTTACCCAGCCATATTTGGCCGGCTGCATGGAGTGGTTTATGGATCGTTTACGCACTTGCCATTGCTGCTATCTTACCTATAATCACCATTTCGATAATGTGGTTAAAGATATCAGGTTCTCGAGTTGATAAAGACAAAAATTGACCACCCCTGGTGAGGTGGTCAGCAAGGGTGTGTAAGGGTTTCATAGCATAACTTAACGTCTGAGTATTATGGAGTAAAAGCTGGCGTGATGCATCAGCTCGCGAAGAAATAACACGATAGCAGTAAACTCTCGATTTTCAGGCACCTCAAGCTTTGATGCGGGGGTACCATAGGCTACGTCAACCAACCGGTTAAAAATTTCTTCTACGGTGTCAACATTCATTTGAAGCTCATCATCTGAGCCTAATCCCGCGACCTTAGCAATTCCCCAAAATGCCTGTTCGGATGTAACCAGGCAGCGACGCTCAGGCAGGTCTTTGATAATGGGCATCAACTGATCTTCGATATCTGCTATAGCAGCTTCGATTTCAATAGCCTTAGCAGGTTCGTGTTTCAGATCCGAAAGTATGGTCTGCATATTACCTGCCATTAACATGGTGCGTGATTTACTTTCGCTCTCATATACCACATCCAAAATAAAGCGGCCATTTTTCTTATGAAGAATTGTGACTGGACCATCACCAAACAATTTTTGAAGAAAAGAGGTCTCTTTACCGTTTTCATTCATGGTGTAACTACTTATTAGATTTAGCTTGTTGCTCGTTCCTGAATATGAAGATATACATCTTGCGCCGTAGCGGCTTGCAATCTGTTGGGTATGGCTATGAGCATGCGGTTCATTTTAGAAAAACCAGTCGGGACTAATATTTTGTTAATTGGATACATAACTGTAAGTATTTAATAGTTGCAGTTTTGCTACTACAATTCAGTTTAAATCATTGTTCTTTAACCAGGTCGGCACCTTTTTCACCGATCATCAGCACAGCAGGGTTAATGTTACCTGAGGAGGTGGTCGGCATCACTGATGCGTCTATCACCCGCAACTTATCCACGCCCCGAACACGAAGCTGCGGATCCACGACGGCCATCTCATCGGTACCCATCCGGGCAGTGCCACAGAAGTGAAACGAGGTATCTCCATTTTCACGAATGTAATCAAGTAGTCCCTCATCAGTATCTCCGTCGGCTCCTGGTTCAATTTCCTTGATATTGTACTTATCCGGCATGGAATCGACAACACGCTTCGCCATCTTCATGCCTTCCATAATGGTACGGACATCCTCTTCTTCGGTAAGATGGTTGAAAAGAATAGAGGGACTATCCTTTGGATCAGCAGAAGTAATACGGACTCGTCCGCGGCTGACCGGACGGCTTTGATACATTCCTAACCTAAATCCCGAAAAATTGGCCAGATCATACCCCTTATCTCCCGGCATATATGGAAGGAAATGAATTTGCAGGTCCGGGGCTTCCACATCGGCACGCGTTTTGACAAATGCACCTGCAAGTGCTGCACCAATCGTTAGCGGTCCGTTACGCGGACCCAGATAATAATTGATTCCAGCCTTTATTTGTTGAAAAATGTTACCGACTTGCTTGTTGAGGGTATGTTGACTGGAGGTCGTATATTTGCGACTTATCTGCATGTGATCCACGAGATTTTCTCCCACTCCTTCAAGGTCGTGTACAATGTCTATTCCATGTTCTTTAAGCAGATCTGCGGGACCGATACCGGACAACTGAAGCAACTGTGGCGTTTGAAGCGCACCGCCGCTTAAAATAGTCTCACGGTTCGCCCGGGCGTGATAAACCTCTCCGTCTCGCTCATAAGTAACGCCAACAGCTGTTTTTCCTTCAAAATTAACTTTGGTAACATAAGCTTCAGTGAGAACATGGAGGTTAGAACGGTTACGATTCGGCTTAATGTAAGTTTCTGAGGTGGACGAACGACGCCCGTTCCATGTAGTCAGATCCCAATATCCAGCCCCTTCAATAGCTGGTCGGTTAAAATCATCGTTATGGGGAATGTTCAGTGTGTTAGCCGCCGCATCGATAAAATCATCTGCCAGCGGATTCTGCCAACGGGCCTTCTCAATTCCAATGGGACCGTCTTCACCGTGATATTCATCTTCGCCCCGATGATCGCGCTCATATTTTTTAAAATAGGGTAACACATCCTTATAGCCCCAGCCCTCGGCGCCGTCTTTCTCCCAGCTGTTATAATCAAAAGATGTACCCCGCACGTGGACAAGCCCATTAACCGCGCTGGATCCGCCCAGTAGCTTTCCATGCATCAATGGATATTGCTTGTTCTTTAGACCAGGCTCTGGTTCTGTTTGATGGTTTCTCCACATATATTTATCTATGAAAAGAATTTTTGCAAAGCCAAGTGGGATTTTCGACCAGTAACTATCGTCTTCCGGACCCGCTTCCAGAAGCAGCACCTCTTTGTCGGGATCTTCAGAAAGACGTGTAGCTACAATAGCTCCGGCCGATCCGGCTCCTACAACCACATAGTCATAGGTTTTAATGTTGTCCTTGGGGATACTGGAATCTACAGTACTCATAATGGGTTCCTCCGTTTAGTTATTTATTATCTACTGATAACGTACATCGAACGGAGGCAACACTCATTGATATTTGCTAAGAAAACCCCTTGATATATCTCAA
>JAFGWN010000017.1 GCA_016937115.1 Balneolaceae bacterium
AAAAAAGGTGCAACACATCACAGTCCTCTAAACAGCGATGTGCGCACCTTTAACTTAAATACGAGCACATTAAGTGCTCATTAATTTTTAAAGTTAATGAGGTAACTCATGTTAATCAACAATATAAAACGTATACATCTAACTTTTATTACACTGATAATATTCATCTTTGGAGTAGGAAGCACATCAATTCTTGCCCAAACCTACCAACCAGAACCGTTAACCTGGGGACTAAAAGCCGGTGTTAATGTTTCTGATTTTTATGGAGATGACGTTAACCAAACGGATGTCCGCAGTAATTTTAGTGGCGGTATTCTGCTTAACTATCGCTTTAACGATTATTGGGCGTTACAGCCCGAGGTAATTTTTAACATCAAAGGCGCAGATGTTGAGGATGGATTGACAGGCGAAAATGGACCGGCCGAATATGAATTCGGATATCTGAATATACCGGTATTAGCTAAATTTTATATCCCGACGGGATCTTTATTTAGTCCCAATCTATATGCAGGTCCCGAAGTAGGATTTAAGCTTTACGGCGACTCGAATAACAATGATATCGGTGATGAGTTGAAAGACACTGAATTTGGTATTGCTTTTGGAGCAGGATTAGATTTTAATATAGGTTCTGATCCAACAGATTTTATCCGCACGGTAGGATTAGATTTGCGCTATTCCCTTGGATTGACAGACGTATTTGATACTTCTCAGGAACCCGAGGCCAGAAACAGTGTGTTTTTAGCTGCCTTTTTCCTCGGTTTTTAACCCACTCTTTAACCAAGCCTGGCGGGAAAAGATTGCCCGCCAGGTATTTTTCAACCCTGATCATATGAATGAAGCAATTTGCAAGAACCCGGGGGATGGGATTACATCGAATTTAACTCCCGAAGATTTTGAACTGGATGAGATAGAGTGGAATGCAACTGAGCATCCCGTTCGAACTGATTTATTACCATTTAAAAATACCATCCAAAAAATTTTAGAAGAGCTGGAGCATGATTAGCTCAGCTAAAAACATATAAACAAGCAGAATCATGATTTTACAAACCATTATATCGGAATATCGAAATTTGCTCAAAGAATTATGGGATGCCTTTACGGGTAATCAGAATGAGCAGAAATTATCACTGGAATCAGAACAAAAAAAAGAAAAGAGTAATCAATTGAATAGCCAACAAAGCTTTCGGAAGGTAAGGAAGTACAATACAGCGCTTCCTGTTGCGATGGCGGGACTTATTGCAATTATATCGGCTTGCAGCAGTTCGTCCTCACAACCTCAGGCACCGCCACCTCCCACAGTGAGCGTAAGCGCCCCGCTGGAAGAAGAGGTTACCCAATATGATGAGTTTACGGGCCGGTTTCGAGCGGTTGAACGTGTAGAAGTACGTCCCCGCGTTAGCGGTTATCTACAGGAGATACGATTTACTGATGGTGAGCTCGTTGAAAAAGGGGATATCCTTTTTGTCATCGACCAGCGTCCCTATAAGATTACGTTGGAGCAGGCTCATGCAGAACTCGAGAGCGCCCAGACACGCCTGGATTTAGCCCAAAAAGAGCTGTACCGGGCTGAAAATCTTCGGGCAACGGGAGCGGTTTCTCAAGAGTTGATCGACCGTCGCAACCAGGAATATTTATCGGCCAAAGCTGCGGTTTCTTCTGCGCAAGCTGCCGTGCATTCAGCCGAACTGAATATGGAGTTTACGGTAGTGAAGGCTCCGGTTTCGGGAAGGATAAGTGAAAACTTTGTCAGCATAGGCAATTTGATAAATGGCGGGCTCTCGTCGGCAACACTCTTGACAAGAATTGTTTCGTTCGACCCGATCTACTTCACGTTTGAGACCAGTGAAGACAAACTTATACGATATCTGAAAGCTGACTCACTTCGCAATAATATATCAGCAATCCAAGAAGGAAGCCTAACAGTACAGGCCAAGCTTTTAGACGAAGAAGAATTTCTTCATGAAGGTAAACTTGACTTCATTGACAATGAAATCGACCAAAGTACCGGCACCTTGCGAGTACGGGCGGTTTTTCCCAATGAAAATTTGCTGCTGACGCCGGGGATGTTTGGCAGAGCCCGTTTTTCTGCTACCGGTCAACACAGAGAACTGTTGATTCCTGATAAAGCGATTGCCAGCGATCAGTCTCAGCGGTATGTACTTATCGTTGATGACAGTAGCACCGTAACCCGGAAATTTGTAAAAACAGGCCCATTGCATAATCAACTGAGAATTATAGAAGATGGACTTGCCAGAACGGATCAGGTTATTATTAATGGCCTGAACAAAGTACGGCCGGGACAAAAAGTAAATGTTAATCGCGATGAAATTGCACTTATTACAGAGGATCAACAACGATGAAATTTACCCATATTTTTACCGACCGCCCGATTCTTTCAACCGTACTTTCCCTGTTAATCGTAATTATAGGGGCCTTGTCCTATTTTTCACTGCCGGTTAATCAGTATCCGGATATTGTTCCACCTACCATTGAGATACGTGCTTCGCTGCCGGGGGCCAGTGCCAAGACCGTCTCTGAGGTAGTGGCTACGCCGCTGGAGCAGGAAATTAACGGGGTGGAGCATATGATCTACATGGAGTCGCAGGCCACTGACGACGGAAACCTCACCATTAC
>JAFGWN010000152.1 GCA_016937115.1 Balneolaceae bacterium
AGTTGGAGAGGGAGTAATGGATATTAATTCCAAACTGGGACGTAAACTTCCTGACGTGGGGATCTTAACGGGAAGTTTAAATCTGCTTAATGCTTGGGACCTTATTTTTATGGCAGAGGGAAATGCTTCAAAAAAGCGCAGGTCAGGCGGCAGGTTGATATTGTCTTCGGTAATTTCGAGCTCACCGTCATCAACATTCTCATTGGCAAGATCAAATGAAATAACAAGCGTAGTGGGATCGAGCGTGCGAAAAGCCTGGTCGGAGCCGGAGATGCGTACGTTAGCCTGAGACGGTATAGAATCTTGCAGTATCACATTGGTAGATTGCAGATTTCTGAATTCAATGGGGACTTCATAGCTCCGGATTGCGGTTTCCCATGGATAGGCAAACGTCAACCATAAGACAAAGGAAAGGACAATGGCCCCGAAGGCGGTAACCAGGCTACGCCGTTTCCACCATTGCGTGAAGGATGTGGAAGTAGACTGGTAATGTTCAGCCCAAAAGTCATCCAAATGCTTTTTCAGGTCACTGCTCGATTCCAGCTCTTTTAACTGTCCATCTTTGGCAATACTTATGGCGCCCCGTTCTTCAGAAACTACCACCACAAGTGCGTCGCAATGCTCAGATATGCCCAGTGCGGCCGTATGCCGGGTACCTCCGCGCCCTATCTTATGAAGGTTGGTGGAAAGAGGCAGATGAACACCAAACTTGGAAATATAGTTACCCTCCATCAGTACGGCGCCATCGTGACCGGGGGCATGCTTATTGAAAATACTATGCAAAAGCGGGATCGTTACCCGGCCATTGAGCTCAATACCGCCATGCACATGCCGCTCCCAGCTTTCCTTTCCTTTGATGACAATAAGCGCACCGGTTTTATTTTCAGCCATTTTTGCGGTGGCTTCCGTGATGATGCTGGTGGCAATATCGGATGACGTTTTTGATGATTTCTCAAACCAGCTCCAGTTGCTCATGCGATCAATCATGCGGCGCATGTCGGACTGGAATACGACCACAATTCCGATCAGAATGACAATGAAAATACCTTCAATCAGCAACTCGGTAAGGTACATGCCACTGAAACGGGCAACGATGTAGATCAATATCAGGACTGAAAAACTGAGTATGGTTCTTCGCGACGCGCTTTGCCTCATCCAGTTGAGGACGATGTAGAGAAAAAAAGCAATGATGGCAATATCCAGAATATCAACAATGCGCACATTGCGAAAAAAATTGAGCAAAAGATCACCCAAACTTTGAAGTAAGAAAGCGGGCATAATCAGTCCGTGGTTCAATTATGATTGATAATAGAAGTACCGACAACTACTAAAATAACCAATCGGATTAAAGTTGAAAATTAAAATAATTTACAGGGGAGTATTGGAGTGAATTTGCCCGAAACACATTCAGGCAAGTACGTTTCGAAGTTTATCCATCGAAATATTTGCCCCGCAAATGACAATGACCGTGGTTTGATCGCGGAACTTTTCCGGATTCTTGCATACGGTGGCGACCGCTACACCAGCAGCACCTTCAATTATTTTGTGATGGTGCCGGACCATCTGGCGAATTGCATCTTCAATTTCCTCTTCTGAAATAAGAATAAACGCATCAACTAATTTTTTGCAAAGCTCATACGTGATGGCATCGCGCTCAAAACCGCCGGCCGAACCATCGGAAAGGGTAGGTTTCGATTCCACTTCCCGATATTCTCCAGCTTGTACCGATACTGACATTTCGGGCGAATTTTCCGGCTGACAGCCCATGATTGTAACATCCGGCCATGCTTTCTTGAGATAGGTAGCTATGCCCGAAATTAATCCGCCACCGCCAACAGTTGCCAAAACATTATCAGCTGTTTTTATTTGATCCACTATTTCTTTTCCAATGGTGCCTTGGCCGGCGATGATCTGCTCATCATTATATGGCGAAACGTAGATTTGATTATTTTGCTCTGCCATTTTATGGGCGTGCATTTCCGTGGTATAGGGGTCATCTCCATAAAATTCCAACTCTGCTTCGTAGGCCTTAATGGCTTCTACCTTGGAGTCAACAGCTGTTGTGGGCAGATAAATTTTACCCTTCATATCCAGCAGGTCCAGCGCCCGCGCAAAACCGAGCCCGTGGTTGCCGGTAGAGGCCGTAACAGGCATTTTGCTGATCTTGTTCTCTTGCATCCACATGAGTTTGTTGAGACTGCCCCGCGCCTTGAAAGAACCTGTATGCTGTTCATTTTCGAGCTTTAGGTACACGTCGCCCCCGCAACATTCACTCAGCCAGTTAGAGCGTATCAGGGGCGTTTTCAGGATATGCGGGTTGATACGCCGGGCGGCATCATCGATATCATTGGCAGTAATCATTGCTTGGTTTTTTCCCATTTTATGATTTCCGGAAGTACTACAGGTGCAATTTCATCAACCCATTGGCTGTACATCTTGCCCGACGGATGCAATCCGTCGTTGGCAATGAGCGTTTTGTCAGCACCAGCTTTTTTTGAGCCTGGCGTGATGTTAACATAGCCAACGCCCAAGCGGTCTGCAATGGTCTTGTTGATGGCGTTATATTTATCAAGTTCCCGGCTGATTTTTTCTGGATTTTTGCTCTGTCCAAAGGGGGTAACGCTATAGTCGGGGATAGAGACCACAAAAACATGCTCTGGGTGGCCGCCCGCTAATTCAATAGCTTTGTTAAGCAGATATTCAAATCGTTCGGGATAGGTTTCAAAATCAAGCCCGTCATATTGGTCATTCACCCCAATTAGCAGTGAAACCAGATCGTACGGTGGGTTTAGGCTGGCATTATGAATGACCTGTTTTAACTCGGTAGTCGTCCAGCCGGTTTTGGCAATGGTCCTGGGATCAGAAATATTAACACCCGATTTTCGCAGTGTATCCACAAGCTGTACCGGCCAGCGCTGCTTTTTATCCACACTTTCACCGATGGTGTACGAATCACCCAGGGCCAGGTAGGAGAGAGCCGTTGACTGTGATTTGCAGCTGTAGTTCAGGAAAAGGAGCACAGGCAACAGGCAATAAATAATACGCTTGAAAATCATAAAGTTTGCAAGTGAGTTGTAAGTAACTCTATGATAATAAGACTTATAACTCATAAAAACGACCCTGCCTGTTCAGGAGCAGGGCCGCAGGTAGTTTTGCTTAGAGGAGATTTTTATCTGCTTAGCCAGTAACTGAGTTTTATGAGAAAAACATTGGTTGGTTTGCTGTCGAATAATCCGCTAAAGTCTCGCTGGAACCGGAAGTCATCAAGTTGATCGGTTGATCGGCGGTCGTGCTGCCAAACCAGAAAGAGGGTAGAGCCGGGACTGTATTCCCACCGGAACACGGCATTGGTTTGCACCGACCGGAAGTTGAAATCCTGTTCGGCATACTCAAATGGTTTTGCTGCTCCGGAACCATCGGGATCAACCGTATAGGTGCCATCGCTTTCGCTGATAGTTCCCCGATCCTCACCGTAGATATCAAAATTGAAAGTACGGGGCTCGGCAAATTCTTTATAATCGAAAAAATTACCCGCGGTCATAAACGGACGTGCATAAAATTGCAGGCTGATGTCGGGCGTGTAGGTCCAGTCGAGGCGTATTTCGGTTGACAGTGTTGTACGATCGATATTGGCAAATACGTACCGGGAGCCAAAGGTGCTGGCAGCCGCAGGATCATTAACCGTTGTTACATACTGATCGGTGTCGCGTTCGATTCCCAATTCAGGTGAAATGCTGAACTGTATGTTCGTAACCGGACGGATTTCAATGCCTGCCCATACGTAATGATCGAATTCGCC
>JAFGWN010000153.1 GCA_016937115.1 Balneolaceae bacterium
TAGAATATCGACGGCAAACCGTCCCATCGCTTCAGTATCCCCTAAATCACACAAATACCCCGTTTCTCCATGGATATTCACCTCAGGCAATCCGCCAATATTGGAGCTGATGACGGGTACGCCACAGCCCATCGCCTCAAGCGCAGCCAGCCCGAACGTTTCGGAACCGGAGGGAATCAAAAACAGATCGGCGATGGAAAGCACTTCCTCTACCTGTTCCTGCTTTCCGAGAAACCGGACTCTGTCGCATATTCCCAGATCGCGGCATCGCTGCTCTGCCCTGTTGCGATCGGGGCCGTCGCCCACTAACAACAGTTTTGCCTTAATATCTTGCTTTAGCACATAATCAAACACCGAAACCACATCGGGCACACGCTTTACTTCCCGGAAGTTGGAAACGTGCACAATAATTTTTTCGTTCTCGGGACTGATGGCCTTGCGAAAATGTTCTTTGTTGGAGCGCTGGAACCGATCCAAGTCGATGAAATTGGGAATCACTTCAATATCCTTCTTGATATCAAATCGGCGATAGGTTTCATCCCGCAGATAATTTGAAACAGCCGTAACACCATCACTCTGGTTAATAGAAAAATCAACCACCGATTTATAGCTGGGATCACTGCCCACGAGGGTAATATCCGTGCCGTGCAGGGTCGTAATGATTGGCACATGCGCAGCCTTCTCACCCAGAATTTGTTTGGCCAGATAGGCACTTGTTGCGTGTGGTATTGCATAGTGGACGTGTAATACGTCAATGCCTTCATATTCGATGAGGCTGGCCATCTGGTTTGCCAGCGCCAGGTCATAGGGTGGATACTCAAACAGCGGATATGAATTGAGATTCACCTCGTGGTACGAAATATTCGTCTGAAATGTATCAAGCCGGGCAGGCTTGGCATAGCTGAGAATGTGAACATCATGATTTTTCCGGGCCAGTCCCTTTGCCAATTCTGTGGCTATCACTCCGCTCCCGCCAAACGTGGGATAGCAAACGATACCTATATTCATTGTATTTTCTGTTGAAGTTAAATGGCTGTCATTTTAGCCGTCAATCGTTTATAGTAGAATAGTTATAAGACAAAAATAATGTGTGCTAAATTCCCAAATTACAACATTAGGTGCAAAGACTCTTAACTGTTATATTTAGTATTGAGTTTATTTTCATTCTTGAAGAATAAATCTCTGAGTTCGACTCATTCTTCTTAAAACTGCCATCCCCCTAAGTCCCCCTTCGAAGGGGGAAATATTCGGCAGTTTTAGACGAAGCAGGGGGATGACATGAAAGCATGGTACATTTGATATTTTTATATTTCAACGGGTGAGAAAGTATGGCAGGACATTCCAAGTGGTCGAATATTAAACACAAGAAGGCCAAAGAAGATAAAAAGCGTGCAAAAATATTTAACAAACATCTGCGGGAAATTACTGTAGCAGCGCGCGAAAGCGGCGGTGATCCCGAGATGAATCCCCGGCTCGATACCGCCATCAGCAATGCCAAAAATGATAATGTCCCCAAAGATAACATTGAACGGGCCATCAAAAAAGGCACGGGTGAGCTGGATGAAGGCGAAGGACGCTACGAAGATGCCACCTACGAAGGCTACGGCCCGGGCGGCATTGCCTATTTTATTGAAGTGACCACCAACAATTATAATCGTACTGTTGGGGAAATCCGGCATATTTTTTCGAAGCACGGCGGAAATCTTGGTACCGACGGCTCGGTTGGCTACCTCTTTGAACAGAAAGGAATGATCCGCATTCCAATAGACGATACCGACGAAGAAGAGTTTATGCTTAATGCCATCGACGCCGGCGCTGAAGACATCGACGTCGGTGATGATTTTTTTGCCGTTACCACAGCCCGTGAAGCAATGTACGATGTTCGCGACAACCTTGAAGATCAGGAATACGATATAGAATCAGCCGAACTGGTGCGTATTCCCATGACTGAAGTGAAAGTGGAAGAAGAAACGGCTATCTCCAACTTCAAGCTGATGTCTGCTTTCGACGATAACGATGACGTTTCCAACGTCTTTACTAATATGCAGATGGATGAAGAAACACTGGCCATCGGCGAACAGGTTGAATAGTTTTTTTACAATTTATAGCTGTGATTTTCGTTATTAAAATTAATATTTACAAAGAAAACCGACCCAATTTTTTTTTAAACGATTAGTTATGAAATACCTGCTGTCCTTATTTTTTGCGCTTTTCTTGCTTGGCGCCTCTGTCGAAGACGCCCGCAAAGCCAATGAAGCCTATGAAAATGGCAACTACGAGGAAGCCGTAGCGCTATACAAAAAAGCAATTCAGGCCAATTCGGAGAATGCAAAACTCTATTTTAACCTTGGCAACGCACTTGCTAAAAGTGGAGCTACCGATGAAGCTATCCAGTACTTCGAGCAATACAAGCAGATGACAGATAATCCCGCCGAAAAGGCAAAAGCTGATTACAATATTGGCAATATCTACACGCAGGCAAAGAAATGGGATCAGGCTATTCAATATTACAAGCAAGCTATGCGGAAACAGGCCGGCGATATAGACGCCAAACACAATTACGAGCTGGCATTGAACCAAAAGCAACAACAAAATAAGAACCAGCAGAATAACCAAAATAAAGATCAGAAAGACCAGCAAAAGAAAAAGAATCAACAACAGAGCGACCAGCAACAGCAGCAAGATCAGCAGCAGAACCAGGATCAAAACAAGCAGCAAAATCAGCAGCAACAGCAACAAAACCAGCAGGAAGGTCAACAGAAGCAGAAGCCCCAGCCCTCAAAAATAAGCAAGGCCGAAGCGGAAAATATTTTAAAAGCTCTTGAGCAACAAGAAAAAGAGCTGTTGAAAGAATTCAAGAAAAAGAAAACAGAGTCGAGCAATAAAACCCATGAGAAAGATTGGTAATACGTGCTACATTAGATTTCTTTTTTTGTGGGTTGTTCTGGGGTTTTATTCAAATGCTTCGGCCCAGCCATCATTTTCGGTTGAAGCCACCGTTTCTGAAACAACTGTTTTTTCCGGCGAACGCCTGCAGCTGAACATTACTATCAGCGGAGACTTCAGCGAGGTAAACCGCCCTTCGCTGCCCGAATTTACCGGCCTGCAATTACTTAGTAATACGCCCTCTACTTCCCGCAACGTAAGCTATTCCAACGGCGTCACGCGCTCGTCCTATACCTACAGTTACGCTCTTTCAGCTCAACAAACGGGAAAATTTACCATTCCTCCGGTGCGCATTTCGGTTGATGGAAGTGAATATGAAACCGACCCCATTGACATTACCGTGGTTGATCGCAACCAAGCCGCCGAAGGCAATGCCGGCAGCCAGCCCGATATATTTTTGCGCATGAACATCTCGGATGCCCGACCGGTACTCGGGCAGCAGCTGCTTGCCAACGTGGTACTCTATTTTAAAGAAGGGTTGGAAGTGAGTTCTTATCAACCCATTCCGGGCTGGAAAGCCGAAGGGTTCTGGAAAGAAGAACTGGATAATGGTGAACGTCCACAAGTACAATCAACTATCATCAACGGTGTTCGGTTTCGCACGGCACGGTTGCTGCAGTTTGCGCTTTTCCCAACCAAGTCGGGTGAGCTGACCATTAGTCCCTATGAAGTGCGCGCTTCCGTGCGCTCGGCCGCCCAGCGGGATGATCCATTCAGCAGTTTTTTCGGCGGCTTCGGCAACAACCGTCGGCAGGTGGAGCTCAAATCCGATCCTGTTTCGGTGAATGTAACCAGCCTGCCTGATGCATCCGGCGTCAACTACATCGGGGCGGTGGGCTCGTTCCGTATTACCCGCAACATAAAAGTCGACGAGCCTAAAGTGGGTGAATCCATTGAAGTTGAGACCAGCATCAGCGGTACGGGCAACATCACACTCATCAATAAACCCGAATTCGAATTCCCCGACGGTCTGGAAGTATATGAACCCCAGGAAAATGCCCATATCAATCGCACGAATCAGCGCATCAGCGGCACGAAAACCTACACCGATGTAATCATTGCCCGTACGCCCGGGACCTTCACCATTCCGGAAACCAAACTGGCCTATTTCAATCCGTCGCAAAATGAGTATGTAACCGAAACACTGCCCGCACGAACGTTTACCGTTGCAACAAATCCCAATGCTACAACCAACACGAACCAACCACAGTCATTTTCATTACAGCCGGTTACGGGACTGGCAACCTGGGTTTCACCGGGAGAACCCGCACTATGGAGTTTATGGTGGCTGTGGGCCGGACTGTTGATTCCCCTGGCCACACTGGCGATAGCCTACTGGCAGAAAACATATCGGGAACGCATGCGCACCGACCATACCTTTGCACGCTCGCAGAAAGCGGAAGACCTGGCCAGGGAGCGTTTGAAGGACGCACTCGATCACTCCGAAAACGCCCGTATCAAAGAAGCCTATAACGCACTGCAAAAAGCGTTGACAGGTTTTATCAGTGATCGCCTTGGGCTGCCCGAAGCAGGGCTTTCGATTGAACAGTACGTATCGGCGCTGGAAGAACATGATGTAAATAGAGACCTGGTAAAGAATGTGCGGATGCTGCTGAACAAGTGTGCCACTATCAACTACGCACCGAACGCGTCGCACGATTACCTGAAGTCGCACGTGGGACTGGCACAGAGCATTATCGACAAATTGAAAAAAGAATTGTGACAAAATTATTTATCAAAACTGTCATCCTGAGCTTGTCAAAGAATCTTCTCGTATAAGGGGATATTCTTCGATTTCTTCTGCACATTACATATGTGAAGTTCACTCAGAATGACAAGCTTAACATACTTTATGTATAAGAAAACACTTATATTTTTAGGAGTCCTGATGTTTGTTGGTTCCATTTCTGCAAATGCTCAACAGCAGAACCCACAGCGTCTTTTTGATCAGGCGAACCAACAATTGCAGCAAGGCAATATTCCGCAGGCACTTACAATTTACCGGCAGCTTGAAAATAAAAATCAGCTATCCGGCGCCCTCTTTTTAAATATGGGACTTAGCTATATACAGATGGATTCTATGGGCAAAGCCAAATACTACTTTTTAAAAGCCCGCCGGTTTGATGAAACCGAAAGCCGCGCCGAGGACGGGTTAGCCTTTGTGGAAACGCGCTTCAGCCACCAGTCGGCCGTATTGCCCGAACTGCCCTGGCAAAGAGTGTTAAACTGGCTGGGTGATGAAATGGGCTCGACTACCCTGCTCGGTATCGGGCTGATCTTCTTCAATCTGGGCATTGCGCTGTTTGTCGCTGCATGGTTTATGAGCCGGTCCTCAAAATGGTGGGATCGATCGGCAATTGGTGTTGCAGCAGCCGGAGGCCTCATCATCCTGTTGAGTTTTTACACCAACTACCGCCAGCAGCGCTACAGCAAGGCGGTGATGATCACTGGTGAAGCCAACGTGTTAAAGCAACCCAACTCTGATGCCACTATTGTAAACCAGGCATTTGAAGGCTATACTTTTACGGTCGATCACAGTAAAAGCCAAGAACAAACAAATTGGAGCTACATCCGTATGAGCAACGGGTTGTACGGTTGGATTCCAACTCAGGAAATCATGATTTTATGAATTAGATAGCAATGACGGATTCCAGTTACCAACGATCCGGAATCTGGCATCGCGTTTTATAGAATTGCTAATTGAAACTATTTTAATTTTTTACCGCTTATGTCTGCCATAATTGACTACATCGAAACCAATAAAGAAAAATTCAAAGACGAACTGTTTAATCTGCTTCGTATCCCAAGCATAAGCACCGACTCCAGCCACAAGGATGATGTGCGTAAGGCCGCGGGTTTTCTGAAAGAACAGCTTGAAGATCTTGATATGGATCGAGTAGAACTGTTTGAAACCGACGGGAACCCCATTGTATACGGAGAGCTGATTACCGACGAATCCAAACCCACGGTGCTGGTCTACGGCCACTACGACGTGCAGCCGCCCGACCCGCGCGAACTGTGGGATACACCCCCTTTTGAACCGACCGTTCGCCATGGCGATATCTATGCCCGCGGTGCCAGCGATGATAAGGGACAATCATTCACCCACATAAAGGCGCTGGAAGCCTATCGCAAAACGGACACCGATTTCCCTGTCAATGTTAAATTTATTCTTGAAGGCGAAGAGGAGATCGGATCCCCGCATCTTGTCCCTTTCATTAAAGAGCATAAAGAGATGCTGGCGTGCGACATGGTGCTAATCTCCGATACCGCCATGTTTGCCGAAGATACGCCGTCTATTACCTATGGACTGCGCGGACTGGCTTACATGGAAGTGGAAGTAACCGGTCCCAACCGCGATCTGCACTCGGGCGTTTACGGAGGTGCCGTAGAAAATCCTGCCAATGCGCTCTGCGAAATTATCGCCAAACTAAAAGACGGTGACGGTGTGATACAGATTGATGGGTTCTATGATGATGTGGTTGAGCTCTCGGATGAAGACCGGGAAGCGTATAAAAATCTTCCTTTTGACTTGGAAAAATACAAGAAAGACCTGGGACTGAAGAAGGTGTACGGCGAAAAGGGCTACTCCACGCTGGAGCGCGCTACCGCTCGTCCCACGCTGGATGTGAACGGCCTGTGGAGCGGTTACCAGGGCGAAGGCGCCAAAACAGTGCTGCCGTCTAAAGCCGGCGCTAAGGTGAGCATGCGGCTGGTGCCCAACCAGGATCCGAATAAGATTGCCCAATTGTTCAAAAAGCACGTAGAGTCCATCGCTCCCGATACGGTGGAAATTGAAATACGAGCACATCACGGCGGACATCCTGCGGGCACCGACCTGTCGTTTTACGGATTACAGGCCGCAGCCGACGCCTTCGAGGAAGTGTATGACAAAGAGCCGTTGTTCAGTCGCGAAGGCGGGTCGATCCCCATTGTAGCCGACTTCGAAAAAGTGCTGGGGGCGCAGTCTATCCTGATGGGTTTTGGCCTCAACAGCGATGCCATTCATTCACCGAATGAAAAGTTTGCACTCAAGGATTTCTACCGCGGTATCCAGACGTCGGCCAAGTTCTTTGAGCAGCTGCCGAAGCACTCGAAATAGCAACGCCACTTATATCCTCCCGAACATCTACCTGAGATCGATAAAAAGAGTAGTAGTTATTGTGGTCCTTGTATGTGTATAAATAATGAGAACTCGCTACTGGTTACAGTCGGGAAAGGAATCGCAAATAAAGAAACAGATCGCCTCAACGGTTGAGAGTTTTCAGAATGACAGGCTGTAATATCCTGAGATATAAAACAGCCTTAATCTTTTAGTTACTTTTGTATCAAACCAAAAGTAACACCTAAAGTTTTATGAAAAATTATATAAACTTTTTGCCACTGCTCTTTGCCTCTATAATTTTGGCAATAACTTCCTCTTCCTGTGATGTCAGTAATGATGGTAGATTTACCGATACCTACACCTATAAAATTCAGCGTGAATCGGTCATCGTTGTCGATTCGGTTGATCGTCCCGCAGGAGAGGATAGTACCATCACCACTGCCAGTTTTTCCGTTGAACCCGGTAATAATACGGTTTTCACATATACTCACAATCGAAATTCGCCGGATGGCATCGCTGACGCCGGACTGGCGGAAACCCTTATCTTCCAGGTGCCTGAAGGTACTGTAGAGTTTGAATTCCAAGGTGAAGAACTCCGGCAGGCTACGGCACTTTACAAACGCAGTTGCTACTGTGCACTTTCAGGCGCTGCTTTAGAAGTAACAACCGGCACTATTCGGGGTGAACAGCTCAGCGCCATCCATTGGATTATCTTCGCCGATGTTACCATCGAAAGCGCTATCGGCACATTTGATGTCGCCTTTGAACAACCCTTTTATGTGAATTAAGCAAATCCGGTTGAAAAAAGACTTATAGCCTCACATTACACGAGATCATAAGCTCAACTACTATTTGCTTGTAGCAGTCTCTAAACAGCATTTCTCAAACTGAGTCCGGGTGATTCTGTTAATAAGGACCATATTAGGAAGAAGAAAGGTGTTTCCAGTTGACCAAAAACAACAATGCACTAACTCCGCCACCGACGAAGAACCACCCCAGCTTCGACCACCAAAGTCCGTCGCCGATGCCTAATAAAACACCAATGCAAATAACCGCGATTGATAAGATAAGTTTTGTTTTGTCAGTCATGAGTTTTTAAAACTAAAGCGATTTAAAATCTTTTTGGCAGCCAGCGTACTATTAAAGATTAAAAGATAGGGTCCGCCCTACTCTATCTCTTCATTATCCACCACCGTATTGTCGATCAACCCTGTTTTCATATCGTACTGATCAGCATAATCCGTTTCATCCACAATGGTTTTGGGATCATTATTTTCATCTACGATAACCACCTGAGGCTTGTGATTTTGAGCTTCTTCGGGCGTCATCTCTGCATAAGAGATAACAATAATGCGGTCGCCCACCTGGGTGAGACGTGCAGCAGCTCCGTTGAGACAGCACGTACGCTTGCCGCGTTCCCCGGCGATGGTATAGGTTTCGAGGCGGGAGCCATTGGTAATGTTCACTACCTGCACTTTTTCGTATGGCAAAATACCCGCTTCATCCAGCAGATCGGCGTCAATAGTTATACTGCCCTCGTAATGAAGGTTGGCTTCGGTGACCTTCATCTGGTGCAGCTTCGATTTGAACATCGTAATTTTCATAATCAATCGTGTAATTCTATAATTATGTTATCAATCAAACGCGTTTCTCCAAGGTAAACGGCGCCGGCCAGTATATATTTCTGTTTGGGCTTCACCTCATTTACGGGCGCAATCGTATCGAAGGAAAACACATCAAGATAATCAATTTTCAACCCTTTTGCTTCTAATTCAGTCTTCTGATGTTTTAACACCAAATCAAGGTTTTTCGCTCCATTTTCTATTTGTTTTTTCACATAGCTCAATGCCCGGTACAAGCTCGGCGCCACCTTGCGCTGCTCACCACTTAAATAAGCATTGCGGCTGCTGAGCGCCAGTCCGTCGTTGGCGCGGATGATCGGTCCCATAATTAACTGTACATTATGATTGAACTCCCGCACCATCTGTTGCAGAATACGAAACTGCTGCACATCTTTCTGGCCAAATACCGCTACATCGGGGGTGATGATATTTAACAGCTTGTTGACGACCGTCACAATTCCCTCAAAAAAACCGGGACGCGAGCCGCCATCCATATAAGTATTCAGGGAATCGATCGTGATATTCAGATACGTTTCATCCTCATATATGATGGCATCGGAAGGGGCAAAAACAGCAGAAACCCCGGCGGCCTCACACTTTGCCAAATCGGATTCCATGGTACGTGGATACTCCTCAAAATCTTCATCCGGACCAAACTGCTTGGGGTTCACATAAATGGAAACGACGACTTCATCGACATACTTCTGCGCCAGCTTAATCAACGATATGTGCCCTTCGTGCAGGGCGCCCATGGTTGGTACAAAGCCCACTTTCAGGCCCTCATTTTTGAAAGAGGCCACCTTGTCGCGTATGCCTTGAATTGTATTTATGGCTTCCATCTGATGCAGAAAAAAAGCGGCATGATTTCATGCCGCCCTTAATTTAATGTCATTGCAAACGCAGTGATGCAATCCCTTCATCGATCAATACAAAAAGGAGATCGCCCCATTCCAAACCACATCGGGGCTCACAATGACATATTCAATATTCAGTTAAACAGCTTTTTCAGGATCGAAGTCCTCTAAGAGTTCCTTAATTCGGTTCAGGAATGCGCCACCGTGCGCGCCGTCGATGATACGGTGATCGTAACTCATGGAGAGATACATCATGTGGCGAATGGCAATAACATCCTGCCCGTCGGCTTCTACCACTACCGGCCGTTTCTCAATGGCGCCGGTTCCGATAATAGCAACCTGCGGCTGATTGATAATCGGCGTTCCCATCAGGTTACCCACACTGCCGTAGTTTGTGAGGGTAATGGTACCGCCCACGAGGTCATCGGGACTCAAGTTCTTGCTTCGCGCCTTTTTTGCCAGGCTGCTTACTTCACCGGCCAAACCAACAAGATTCTTCTCTTGTGCTTTTTTAATTACCGGCACAATCAGTCCGCCTTCACCGCTTTCGCCCAGCGCAACAGCCAAACCAAAGTTGATATCTTTCTTCAGGTGAATTTCCCCTTTTTCAAGATCGATAGAGCTGTTAATCAGCGGGTATTCACGAATTGCCTGAATAATCTGCTCGATAAAAAGCGGCGTATAGGTCAGTTTTTCACCTGATCGTTCCTGGAATTCCTTTTTGTTAGCTTCGCGCCACTTCACCAGCTTGGTGACGTCCACTTCGGCAAAGGTCGTAACGTGCGCCGACGTCTTCTTGGAGTTGATCATATGCTCGGCAATCATCTTACGCATACGATCCATCTTGACGACCTCCACATTTTCGGACGGCCGCTCAATATTAAGCTGCCCGGCGGATATCGCCGATCCTTTCTCGGCTGCTTTCTTCTTGCCCGCAGCCGGCTTGGAGAGTCCTTCTTCTTTAGCTGCTGCTTTCTCTTTCTTCTCCGCTGCCTCTTTTTGTTTGGCTTCGCGGTCCTCGAGGTAATCCATTATATCCTGCTTGGATACGCGCCCTCCCTGACCGGAGCCTTCAATACTTTCGAGCTCTTCCTGCGAAATACCTTCTTCTTTTGCGATAGAACGCACCAGCGGCGAATAGAACCGGCCATCGCTTCCAATGCGTTGTGGCTCGGTACCTTCTGTTTCCTTTTGTTCGGTTGATTCTTTAGCAGGTTGCTCTTTTTTCTGTTCCTTCTTCGTTTCTTCTTCCTCCTGCTTGCTTCCACCAGTCTCCTGCGTTTCTTTTTTCTCTGTTGAGCCGGATGCCGGTTTGCCGGTTTCAATAATAGCGATGGTCTGGCCTACCTCAATCGTTTCACCTTCTTCAACCAGAATCTCCACCAACGTTCCCGCCTCAGGTGAAGGCACTTCGGTATCAACCTTGTCGGTTGAAATTTCCAAAAGCGTCTCATCTTCCTCGACACTGTCCCCCACGCTCTTGCTCCAGCCGATAACCGTGCCTTCCATCACCGATTCGCCCATCTTCGGCATCTGCACCTCAATACGTTCCCCGCCGCCTGATGAATCATCAGTATCATCCGATTCGGACTTCGTCTCTTCTTCCTGCTTCTGTTCTTCTTCCTCAGCAGATTCTTGCTCTTCTTGTACCTGTTCTTCCTGCTGACCAGAATCAGTCTCTTCAGCTTCAGCCTGTTCATCTCCGGCTTCCTCTGATGCGTCTTCCTCAGTGCCACCATCGTCAGTAGCATCGGCATCGGTTTCGAGCACAGCAATAACCTGGCCTACCTCAATCGTCTCTCCTTCTTCGGCCTTTATTTCCACCAGTTTTCCCGCCTGCGGTGAAGGCACTTCAGTATCAACCTTGTCGGTGGCAATTTCCAAAAGCGTTTCATCTTCTTCCACCATATCACCGACGTTTTTCGTCCATTCGATGACCGTGCCTTCCATTACCGATTCGCCCATTTGGGGCATTTCAATTTCTACTCTGGCCATTTTTAAAAGAGATTAAATCATTAAAAGTATTCAATAATATCATTTTCTAAGGCTGAAATTTCAGCCCTTTAAGATCATAATAAATGGGATTAGATCAAAATACTTCAACTAACTGGTTAGTGAATAAATTAGCTGCTTCAATCAGGCTCAACGCCATTTAACTCATTATTCGTTCCTTAGTTCCTGCCGGGTTTTCTCGGGCAGGGTACCAACCACCAGGTTATAGGAATCAACAATCCACTCCCGGATCAACTTATCAGAAATAGATCCGTCTATATATACACTGTTCCAGTGTTTTTTATTCATATGGTAGCCGGGCTTTACGGCGGAATGTTCTTCACGCAGAAGCAACGCCTTGCCGGGATCACATTTTACATTTATGAATTCGAACGTATCGATGTTGGTGAGGCAAAATATTTTTCCCTTCACTTTAAATACGAGTACATCTTCTCCAAAAGGCATTCCCTCAGTTACTGCCGGCATAGCCAAGCAAAATTCTCTGAATGTTATGATATCCATTTATTTTTCTCCATAAGATAATGCCCGTTCCAAATCTTCCATCAGGTCATCGGGATGCTCCAGCCCCACACTGATGCGAATCAGGTTTTCGGGCGTCCGTGAGCCTTCGCCTTCACTGCTGCGGCGATGCTCCCATGTGCTCTCTACGCCACCAAGGCTGGTCGCTCGTTTAATAAGTTTTGAACCGGCTACGATTTTCAGCGCTTCGTCGGCCCCGCCTTTAACCAGAAATGAAATCATACCCCCAAATCCGCTCATCTGTTTTTGGGCAATTCCATGACCGGCATGGGTTGCTAATCCAGGATAAAATACGTTCTCTACTTTTGGATGATTCTGCAAAAATTTTGCCAAATGGGATGCGTGCTCGTTGTGTCCGCGCATACGGTATGGCAATGTGCGTGTGCTGCGGCAAATCAGCCAGCAGTCGCGGGGTGATGGAACCGCACCGCCCAGCTGCTGTATTTCACGAATCCGCTCAAAAATACCGTCGGATGATTTCGCAATCACCGCGCCGCCCAGAATATCGCTGTGTCCGCCAAAATATTTCGTCGTCGAGTGCAGTACCAGATCAGCCCCCCGTTCCAGCGGCAACTGGTTGACGGGCGTCGGCCAGGTGTTGTCAACACACGTAAGAATGTTCTTTTCTTTGGCCAGTTCACAAACCGCCTCAATATCGGTGATATTCATCATCGGGTTGGAGGGGGTTTCAATCCATATGAGACGTGTGGTTTCTTTGATCGCATCTTCAATATTTTGGATGCTTGTCATATCAATAAAATCAGCCTCCAGCCCCCACGGTTGCATAACTTTCTCAACCAAACTGCGATTGCCGGCATATACGTCGGCCGGAATAAGAATATGATCACCAGGTTTCAGTGACTGAAAAATGGCTTTTGCTGCCGCCACTCCCGCCGAGAATGCGGCACAAGCTTCGCCGCCTTCGAGTTCTGCCAGCAGCGCTTCCAGCTGCAGGCGGTTGGGGTTGGAATAGCGGGTATAGTTTAAATCGCCATCCCGGAATCCTTCCTCACTGTGTTCAAAAACCGTGGAGGTATGGATGGGTGGAACAATAGCTTTGGAGTTATTCTGGACATCAAGCCCGGCATGGATCGCTTTGGTTTCGAGGCGCATGATAAACAATTTATAAATTTAAATAGCAAAAGGATAAAGTCGTAAAAGTTAGGACAAATTAAAAAACCTGGCTCCGGATTTTAATCCGGAGCCAGGCATCAACCTTTAGCAGCAGGTTTCTGTTTCAGTACTGTACGATTCGCTTTCGCCGAAGGTGCGGAATACTTCCCAATCAACTCCCTGGGGATCGGAAACCCAGCTTTTATCGGAGTTGGCATAACAGCACGTAGTTTCTCCCTCGTTACGAGCCAGTCCGTGTGTGCGATCGATGTTTGCCCGAAGCGCCTGCAGTTCTTCTTCAGACTCAGCTTCGATGCCAAGATGCTCAATGCCTTTGTCTCCCTCACGCTCGGCAATCGAGAAGTTTACGCGGGGATTGTCCAGCATCCATTTGGCATAGTCCTCTTTTTGCTTCGTCGGCTTGATACCAAAAAGAGTGCTGTAAAATTTAACAGATTCATTCAGGTTGTTCACTTTTAACATTACATGCATGCGTTTCATAATAGTCACCTTTTTAGGTTTTATGGGTTATCAGTATCGGTTCACCCATGTAGTCGGGCCTCAACCCAAAAAGATGCATAATTTCTAAAATTTTTTAGCAATCTTCGCAGCTCTCTGCTCCATTCTCATCTTTAATCTTCCGGTAGGCCACAGCACGTCCCTCTTCACCAAACTCTACTTCGCAACATGCTGCCAGCACCCGCCCCAGTTTTTGCCGGCCACGCTGCACCCGTGATTTAGCACCTGAAAGGGACAATCCCAAATAATCGGCTATCTCCTGTTGTGTTTTATCTTCCACATCAGCCATTTTAAGAGGAATGCCATATTTATCCGGCAGCTCGTCAATCATGGGAATGAGCCAGGACAGGACTTCTTCATGGACGCCATGTGCTCCTTCAAACTCATTGATGTCCAAAACAGGGTCTTCTATACTGGAACGGGTGTCAATATCTTCTCCGGCCGGTTTTTCTTTGTCTCTTCCTTGCTTGCGGTAATAGTCGATCAACGCACGTCGCGCAATTCCAAACACCCACGACTGCACCTTGTCTTCATGCCTCAGCTTGTCAATGCCTTCGTGAATGCGAATAAATATATCCTGCACAATATCATCCGCATCTTTCTCATTGGATACCCTGAATCTTATAAATGCACGAATGCGGGCGCTGAACTCCCGCCAAAGCGACGCCGTATTTATCGGTTGATCGGTCATTATGTTACCCTTGGCTTTTAATTCCGCGTATCGCTTTGATCCGCTGCAGCACCGGCGGGTGTGAATAATTTAGAAATACATAAAACGGGTGGGGCGTCAGGTTGGATAGATTATCTTTAGAAAGTTTTTTCAGTGCTTCTACAATTGGTTCCTGCTTAAACGTTGTGGAGGCATATTCATCAGCCTCAAACTCGTGCTTGCGCGATACCATCTGCATAAAAATAGAGAGGATCATTTCAATGGGTGCATACAGCATGCCAAAGAAAATGAGCCCGGCATAGACCGAGGCCTGCTCCATGTAAAACGCTTCATACAAACCCTGCGAATTCAGAAAGATAGAAAGCAGAAAAAACATCACTCCGGTTTGCAAAATGCTGACGGCCATATTTTTAATGATGTGCTTCTTCTTGTAGTGACCAATTTCATGGGCCAGCACCGCCACCAATTCATCATCGGTGTGATTATTGATCAGTGTATCAAACAACGCGATGCGTTTATTCTTTCCAAAACCGGTGAAGAAGGCATTAGACTTGCTGGAGCGTTTGGATCCGTCCATAACGTAGAGTCCTTCCATTTCGAAACTAACGCTATTGGTATACTGCTGGATTTTTGTACGTAGATCACCCTCTTCAAGCGGCTCAAAGTCGTTGAACAGTGGCATAATCCAGCGCGGAGCAATGAACTGGATAATCAACGTAAATACGGTAACCGCACCCCATGCATACAGCCAGGCATACTGATCGATAAAGGTGAAAAAAGCCAGGATACCGGCCAACAGTGGCCCGCCGAGCACAATTCCCAAACCAAGACTTTTTACCATATCAAGCACGAATGTTTTCGGCGTGGTTTGATTGAAGTCGAATCGCTCTTCGACCACGAAAGTGGCATAAATACTGAAAGGCAACGAAAGAATCATTTTAAAAATGACAAGAATACCGATGTAAGCCAGTCCTGTCCAGATGACGCCCAACTCCCAGCCACGCACAATCTCATCAAGCCAGTTGAAACCGCCGACAAACCAGAATACAAGCAGTACCGCTAAATTGAATGTTGAGGTTATAATTCCCAGCCGGGTTTGCACTTTGGTGTACTCCTGCGACTTTTCATACGTTTCTTCGTCGTAGACCCCTTCAAATTCTTCAGGAAGCTTCGTATCAAGCGATTTAATATTGTATATATCGGCTACCAGGTTGAGGATAAAATCAACCGCTAACGTAACCAGAATAATGATGCTGAAAATGTTCATAAAGTAGTAACCTATTTAACCTGTTAAAACGTGTCCAAAATTAATGGGTTGCCATTTCTTTATAAAGCCGCTTCATCAATTGAATTTGCCCAATGTGGTATGTATCGTGGGCAGCAATGCCATCCAACAATTGACGATACGTCCATTCGTTTTTCTCTTTAATTTGCTGCTGTAGTCGTTCAGCCGGAAACCGCTTTATTTCCTCAATCAACTTTTCATGCTCCTTTTTGATAAAGGATTTATCCCGTTTCCATTGCGCTTCGGTCGGTTCATCAACAACCGGCCAGTTCGCCGGCGACCGCCCAAATCCCCTGGGTATTTCCGGGTTGAGGTATCGTCGCACCATATATTTCCAGTAAGTGATATGCAGCGCCAGCTCCCAGATACTGTGCCGATCGGGTGCCGGTTTCCATGCCGCTTGCCCGGCATTAACACCCCGCAGACAGCCCATCAACGTAGGACCGCCATGCCAGCGCCTAAATCCTTTGGGTGGGTCTAACATTTCAAGTACGTATGTGATGTGTGTTTCAGCCATATCAAATCATTTTAGAAATTATTCTGCGCTGAATAATGTATTGTATGAACCAAGCCAATGGAATGTACTAAAAAAGTATTGAAAAGATTATGAAACTGGATTTTAGCGACAAGCACATTGTAATCACCGGAGGAACCGGCGCACTCGGCTCAGCTGTTACTAAAAAGCTTTTAAACGCTGGGGCTAAATGCAGCATTCCCTGTTTCGATAAATCGGAACTCGAAAACTTCAAAATAGAAGGTCATAAAAATCTCTATATTCAAACAGGCGTTGATCTTACCAATGAAGATGCCGCCCGCGACTTTTATTCGAAATCCGTTGAACAAAATGGAACACTTTGGGGATCGGTCCATGTTGCCGGTGGTTTTGGCATGGGTAGCATTGGTGATACATCAAAAGAAGACTTCATGAAACAGATTAATATGAACCTGGTAACCTGTTTCAATTCCTGTAAGTTAGCAGTTAGCCATATGCGCAATGAGGGCGGACGCATTGTCAATATTGCCTCGCGTCCCGGCCTGGAACCACGCCAGGGAAAGGGGATGATCCCCTATACCGTCAGCAAGGCAGGCGTTGCAGCATTTACCGAATCTCTGGCGGCCGAAGTGGTAAGCGACGATATTCTTGTCAACGCCGTGGCACCGTCAACCATCGATACACCGGACAACAGGGACGCCATGCCCGATGCCGATTTCGACCAATGGCCGAAGCCTGAAGAAATAGCCAATCAAATTCTGTATTTATTATCGGATCAGAATTCTATTACACGCGGTGCATTAATTCCTGTGTATGGTCAATCATAAATTCATAAGAGATAGAGACGTATCATGATGCGTCTCTGCTATAACTCCCAATTCTCTTCACCAAAATTGATGTGACCCATAGAGAGAACTTATTTTGATGTATATTAATTTAATATTAAACTATTTATGAACTTTAAAAGCAGATAAAGAATCTATTATGTCCAATACAGCTGATCCATTATTAACATCATATAACCTTGGACGCCTGAAGCTCCCCAACCGTGTGATTATGGCACCGATGACCCGCAGCCGGGCCGGAGAAGGCAATGTACCCACTGAATTGAATGCAAAATATTACAAGCAACGCGCCTCGGCGGGGCTCATTATATCGGAAGGAACGCAAATATCCGAGCAGGGTGTCGGCTATCCGTGGACGCCCGGCATCCATACCGATGAACAGATTAAAGGTTGGAAAAAGGTAACCAACGCCGTCCATGAGGCCGACGGACGCATTTTCGCTCAAATATGGCACGTGGGACGTATTTCACATCCCTATTTTCATGACGGTGATCTGCCAGTGGCACCTTCGGCCATCAAGCCGGAAGGCCAGACCTTCACCCCGGAAGGGATGAAAGATTTTGTTGAGCCGCGGGCTCTGGAAACAGATGAAATTCAAGGAGTGATTACAGATTATGCCCGGGCGGCAGAAAATGCCATTGAAGCCGGGTTCGATGGCGTGGAAATCCACGGTGCCAACGGCTACCTCATCGACCAGTTTGTCCAAGACTCAACGAATAAACGAAATGACCAATACGGCGGAACCGTCGAGAATCGCGCCCGGTTTGCACTTGAAGTCACCAAAGCTGTTGCCGATGCAATTGGCTCAGAACGGGTAGGCATCCGCCTGTCCCCCAGCGGAGAGTTCAACGATATGTACGACTCCAATCCCAAGCATACGTTCACCTATTTGATTAATCAGTTAAATAAGTTTGACCTGGCGTACCTGCACTTGGTGGAACCACTCACCGACGTCAGCGATAAGGAGAACTACCTGGGTGAGGTCACATCCTTTTTCCGAAATATTTATGAAGGTACTCTCATTACCTGCGGCGGTTATACTAAAGAATCAGGCAATGAGGCCATCGGCGAAAACAATGCCGATTTAGTAGCCTACGCCCAGCTGTTTCTGGCCAACCCCGATCTGCCCGAACGGTTTGCCGCTGGTGCACCGCTCAATGAACCGAACCCCGATACATTCTACGGCGGCGATGAAAAAGGATATACCGATTATTCTTTTATGGATGAGAACACTAAAAAAAACGTAGCGTAATTTAAGTTGCAGGTTAATTCTGGATTCTGGCTGCTGTATCCTGAGTTCTGCATCTTGTATCTTATAAGGTTATCATCAAATTAACGTACAGAATAAATTTCTTGATCTGATCTAACTCATGCCAAATCCAACCGGTATTCACCATATAACAGCTGTAGCCGGCAATCCGCAGCAAAACCTGGACTTCTACAGTGGTCTGCTGGGACTTCGGCTTGTAAAAAAGACGGTCAATTTCGACGATCCCTCCACGTATCATCTTTTTTATGGCAATGCAGAAGGTCGTCCCGGAAGCATACTCTCTTTCTTTACCTCATCACAGGTGGCACAGGGTGAACCTGACACCGGCAGCGGTGTAGCCGTTGGGCTTTCGATTCCCACGACTTCAGTAGACTTCTGGACTGATTATTTAAGTACCCATAATGTTGATTTCGTTGATCCTTTTGAACGATTTGGTAAACTGGTGATCGGATTTCAGGACCCCGACGGACTCTACCTTGAACTGATTGGCAACCCCGCCGCTAATAAAAAGGAGGAAACCGGCAGCAGTTCTGTTCCGGCTGAACATGCCATCCGCGGGCTGCACGGTATCACGCTGGCCGAAGAAAACTACCAGGCCACGGGGCAACTGCTCACAGAGTCGCTCGGTTTTAAAGAAGTTACACAAGAACACGATCGCATCCTGTATCAATCCAATACAGATTTAGGCGGTTCAGTTGAACTGATTGATAATCCTAAACTGGATGGCAAACCCGGCAAAGGGACGGTACATCACATTGCATTCCGCGCAAATGATAAAAACGACCAGCAGTCTATTCGACAAAACCTGCTTGGAATCGGTTACCATTTAACCGAAACAGAAGACCGCTACTATTTCAAATCATTCTTTTTTCATGAACCCGGCGGAGCGCTACTTGAAGTAGCAACAAACAGCCCCGGCTTCACGGTTGATGAACATACGGATACACTTGGAGAAGACCTGTCTCTTCCTCCCAAATTAGAAAGAAAGCGGGCTTTGATTGAAGCGAACTTGCCGAATTTGGCACCTGTAAACTAAAAGAATATCAATCTATGAAACACCATAACGGCATCCACCATATCACGGTACTGGCGGGCGACCCGCAGCGCAATGCTGAATTTTACGTCAACACGTTAGGCATGCGGATGGTCAAAAAATCGGTCAACCAGGATGATCCCGGCACCTATCATCTTTTTTATGGAAACCAGGCGGCAACGCCCGGCTCCAGCCTCACTTTCTTCCCCTGGCCGCGCGCGGTAAAGGGAGAACCCGGCACCGGTGAAGCTGTAACGGTTGCTTTTTCCGTCCCTGAAAACTCGCTGCAATACTGGCAACAACGCCTTGAAAAAAAGAATGTTCAATCAAGCGATCCGTTTACCCGTTTTGGGCTTACGGTGTTGCCGTTTCAAGATCCCGACGGATTAAATCTTGAACTCGTTTTTGAAGATATCACCGACGCCCCGAGTACCGACCGTGAGGGTGTTGTACCATCCCAACACGCCATTCGCGGCTTTTGGGGAATAAGCCTCCGGCTTACGGAAAAAGAATCGACCGCTTCTGTTTTGCAGGATATTTTAGGATTTGAAGAAACAGATCAGGAAAATAATATCACCCGGTACATGACCGATGCCCCGATCGGCGGAACCGTTTTAATTGAAATTACCGACCAGCAATCAGGGAAGAACGGCCGCGGTATTGTGCATCATGTGGCTTTTCGGGCTGCCGATGAAGATCACCTGGCCGACTTGCGCAAACAGGTACAAGCAAAACGGCTGATGCCTACCGAAATCATCGACCGCCACTGGTTTAAGTCGGTGTACTACCGCGTGCCGGCCGGCGTGCTGTTCGAGATGGCCAGCGACGGTCCCGGTTATGCCGTGGATGAAGACCCCGACCACCTGGGTGAAAAGCTGATTCTGCCGCCCTGGCTGGAGTCAAAGCGGGAGCAGATTGAAAATCACTTGCCCGAGATTACAGTGTAAATTTTTCGCATTCGATAATCAAAAATAGACCGAAATCCCAAATACAACGCCATCCCCACCAAGGTGAAATCCCCTGGAAGTCTCTTCATTGTCGGAACCTTGATCGCGCTCAATATTTTGGTTGATATGTAAATATCGGGCCGATCCCTGATATTCGGCGTGAATACTCATCGATTTCTGGAAAAACCACTCAACGCCCGCGTATCCCAAACCACCGACACTCAACACCATTCGTTTAACTTTTTCTTCATCGAATGAATCTTCCACTGTTCTTTGACTATATCCGCCGCCAACCTGTGGACCAAAGCCATAATAAAATTTGACGTCGTCCTGGGGGTTTATATAATTCATCCACGAAAAATTAAGTAAGAGATCGAAACCACCCTGCGAATTGTTCAATTCATCAGCGCCCGATTCTTGAGTGTTGGTTAAATATCCACCATTTAAACTTAAACCTGCACGATATGCCTTGCGGTTTGTTCTCTGCCATTTAAATGACAGAATTGTACCTGAAAATGATTCAAGGTTGACATCATCGGTAATTTGAAATTGCAGCGCACGAGCACCGGACTGAAGCGAATGGTTAGGCTCGGCTTCTTGAGCCTGTATACCAAGAGGAACCAATAATAAACATAGGAAGAGCGTGAACAGTAGTTTTTTAGCCATCGTATGAAAGAGTTTGCTTTATAAATTTCAACGTATTCTCAATAAAGAAAAGCGCCATTACTTTCAGCATAGCATATTCATGTGAACATATTATTCTTACAGGAGGCTGCAAATGGTGTTAATACACCTGGAAATCGTTGCTGAGATTCTTTTGGCGTACCGTGGGCGTCTGGCGGCCGTTGGTGAGCTCGGTAACTTCATCACGGACATACTCCTGCAATTCCGAAACAAGGATGCGGCCGTCTGAATTGGTATCGGCAAGCCCCTGGCGCAAACCTCTAAGCAACGTATACGTGAAAACGCCGCCACCCCATTCGGCCGACTCAAACGCAAATTCGGCCCCGGCGGATGCGGCGATGGTTGTGGCTCCGGCACTTTGGCGAAGATCAGCAAAAAGCTGTTTCAATAGTTTGAATGAATCGCCCTCGGCGTAACTAAGCTGCCCCACCCCACGCTTCGAAGGGATATTACGCTGCACAACCGTACCGGCGCTGGCTGCAATAGCATTGGTGGCTCCCGGCCGGGCATCCGGATCGGCTTCACCACTGTGGCAGGTATCCATCAACAGCAGCTTTTGGCGTGCCGGGATGTCGTCCAGCAGCGCTTCGATATCGGCATAACTGATACCGCGCGCCGAAGGATTATCGAAATCGAAATCATGCGTGCCAAAGTAGTACGTTGATGATGCATCAAGCACACCGTGACCGGCGATGAAAACCATCACCAGATCATCAACGTGTGCTGTGCGCAATGTATCACGGAGGGCCATAATATTTTCTTTTACGGCCTCCTCATTCTTTAGATGATGAATATGAACGTTGGAAAAACGATCTTCCCTGGATCGCCAAAATGAAACCAGGCTATCGGTATCGGTGTCGGCGTAGTTGAGGTTGAATTCATCCTGCTCGTATTCCGATACGCCAATAGCTACCAGGTGAAGCGCCGGCTTTCGGTACGGGCCGGTATATACCATCCGGCGGCGTTTAGAAAAAGACTCCGCGCCATTTGCCGAACGCACTGAAAGCTCAATTTCATTTTCGCCCTGTGAGAGTGGCACGGTGATAGTAGTATCCCAACGCGTGCTGCCTGCCAGCGCAACACCCTGTCGCCCAAACAGAGGCACCTCATTCACTGTGGCACTGAATGCTTGTAGAGGAGATGCAGCACTTTCTGCCGAAAGAGACAGTTGTACTTCGCGCCGCGCGGTAGAAGCAGGCGTTTCGGACGTTATCTCAATCACAGGTCTTTCTAATTTAAGGCCAAGCCGATCATCAGAAATATTCATCATCGCCAATCGCTTTTCGCGTGCTTCGCTAAACAGCTGCACCCGGTTTGGTGCAGCACCCAGCCTTTTGAGCACAATCGAGGGCCTGTTCAACTGTAAATCGTAATCTGCAAAATCCCGGATGTGATCTCCCTGCCTAAAGGCTACATATTTAAGCGCATTGGTTGAAGCCCGATAATAGAGATCGGGTGTCACCGCTACAAATTCACCATTATCCATCCCCAGCAGTGTTACCATTTCACGGCGCTCAGCGACATTCCATACTTTTATCTGGCCGTCCACACTGGCGGTTACAATTTCATCCGGACCATTAAAACTGAGATCCGAAACATCGAGCTCATGCCCGCCAAGCGATCCCAAATAATTACCAGTTGTTACCTCCCATAAGCTTATATGCAGTCCGTGAGCCACGGCCAATTGCCCGTTTGATGGTGAAAAGACGAGCGCCTGTATGCCTCGTTCCGTTTCAAAGGGAAGCTGGTTTCGCAAAGCGGTAACAGTATCACCCGTCGTCGTGTCCCATATTATAATATCGTCAACCGACCGCGATCTTTTGGCAGAGGCCAGGTAGACGCCATCAGACGAGAATTCAACCGTTGAAAAATCGCCATACTCGTGGTAAAGCACCGACCGAACAGCCCCGTCCTGCATGTTGATAATACTTATGGAATCCGATTCCTGCGCCACGGCCACGACTTCTCCGCCCGGGTGTAAATCAATAGCTTCGACAGGCGCAGGTGAAGCAAGCGTTGCAGCTATGGGCTGGTCCATGGCTGGCGACTTCAGCCAGAGGGACTCGCGCGAAGCCACTACCCAGTGATCAGCAGTTTTAACAGCAATAAATTGTCCGCCGGGCAATGATTGCAATTGTTCTTTTGATGCTTTATCCCAAATCCCCGTATTCCTGCCCTGGCCGTACTTTGGGGCCATACCAATACTATTGCCATCATCACTGACCGAAATACGTCCGACTTCATCCCAACCGGTTGCAAAACTGCCTTCAATTGTCCCCAGTTCCGAATCCCAAATGTGCAGGTTGCCGCCCGACGCGCTGTACAAAAGTCCGGCCCCGGGGTCTGTTTCAATACTCTGCACCGGTGCAATACGCGCTGATAAATCAAAAATTGTCGGCTTCAAGCTCGACTGCCAGATATTTATGCTTTTGCTTTCGGGGTCGCCGATCCACTGGGTTGATGCCAGCCACCGGCCACTCGGACTCATCGTCCAGTTTTCAATGTATGCATCGCCAATGGGAAACTGATCACTTATTTTGCCGGTTATGCCATCTATGATTTCTGCCCGGGATGATCCCAAAATAGCCACATGGCGCCCATCGGGTAGCGTCTCAATCATCCCGCCGCCGAGAGAAAACCCCGCGCTGTTATCTGAATAAGAGCTGAGCCGGGCGCCGGTATCGAGCCGCCACCGCAGTGCTGAGTAAGAGGATGAAGCGAGCAATACATCACTTGAGGTGTTAAAAGCCAAATCGTAAACACTGCTGGATGATATATCAAACGTAAAGCGTAACTTTCCGGTTGATGCATCCCAAACATAAATAGCCTGTTCCCCGCGGGCAGCCATCCATCGGCTGTCGGGACTGAAAAGATAACTTGATGCAACGGACGAAGGCACCGGCATAATAGGTAACCATGTTCCGGTTGACATTTGATATATAGCAACCGAGTCGTTGGCAGCAACTAACAATTTTTCAGCATTTGGTGCATATTTTGCACTCCAGGCATTTTGGAACGGTATCTTAAGCGTATCTGCAACTACACCTTCTTTAATATCCCACCGCATGATAGAGCCGCCTTCCGCAAAAGAAGCTCCGCTTCCAATTACCATTACTTCCTGTTTCCAGGGATGCAAAACGAATTGAACACCTGTTGTTCTCATTCGCTCTTTATTGGCAACAGGAAGCTCATTCAACGTATCCAGCGTAGATCCATTAAGCAGTAAAAGCGTCTCCTTTAATCCTACGAAAAGGGTATCACCGGAAGCAGTAAACTGGAAAGCAGGAGGAGATGTAAAGCCAACATGATCCAATGATTCAGAAAGCTGTACACGAGCAGTAATTTTCCCTGTCCCTACATTTCTTAACTCTACGGTTGCGTCTCCCATTTTGTGCTTAGTGAGAACAGCCAACAACTTTTCATCGGGACGAAATGCAAACCAGGCATTCTTAAAGTTCTCCCCTTCTATAGTTCGTTTCACGGGGTCTGTATTAAATTGCTGAATTGTCAATTTTTCACGGGTTGATACGGCAAGCATTTCTCCATCAGGCCGAAGTGCCACTTTGGTTTCATCCGGACTTTGGCTTATGGATCTCAACAACTTTCGTTGATTAAAATCCCACAATCCCGAACCGGTTACCAGAAACCGACCCGTAGCATCAAACGTAATGTTTGCTACTGGTCCCGATTGCAGAACCGCTGCCTTCATTTTCTCTTGCAGATCCCAGAGGACCAAGCCGGCATCACCATGGTAACTACCTGATGACACCAGCGACATGCCATCCGGTGAAAAGGCCAGTGATTGAACGGGGCTGTTATGCTCTTCAAAAATGGCAATCTCCTTTAAGGAAGATGTCTCCCAAAGGTGAACATCATAACTCTCGTATGCACCATTGCCGGCCGCCAGCCATTGTCCGTCGGAGCTAAATGCTATGGCCTCAGCGTCTTGAACCGATGTTATTGATTTAAGCAGCTTTCCTGTTCCGGGATCCCATAATCCAATATGTCCGCCGGCTGTGGCCAGCCATTTACCTTCGGGATGCCAGGCCAGATTATTAATACCCAAGCCCAGCACGTCGCTTCTTACATCTTCATAATCGATGTCTTCACTGCTGACATATGCAACCCTTTGCCCCGTTTCAACCTCAAACACCGCAAACCGGGCATACCCCGAGGACGATCCGGCTGCCAGGAACTTGCCGGTTGGATCAAATGCCAGCGTACCACTCGGAACATTTCGCCATGTTTGAATCAAACGGCCTTGAGATGAATCCCAAATTTTGATGACGCCTTGGTCATCGGCTGTTGCCAGCAAGCGGTTATCAGGAGAAAAATTGATGTCGGTGATGCTACCGGAATGTCCCTGTTGTACCACCACCTCAAGCGCTTCTGCTTTCTTTCCCCACTGAAAGCTCGGAAGTTTCCACGCTCGTTCTTCAAACCCATCAGCATGATGCAGCAATTCTATCAGGGATTGGCCATCATCCTGAAAAACCAGTCCCGCCGGTTCACCCGATATAATTTGCTCACTCTTAATATTTCGAACCACATCACCCGAGTTCCCTTCAAGCAGCATCAGTCCCTCTTCCGTCGATACAGCCAACAATGCGCCCGATGGAGTAAAGGCAAGCCGGGCCTGTTCGAACGACATCCCCACAGACTTTTCAAAAAGAAGCCCACCTAATATCCCTCTCTTAAAATCATAAACAGAGACGCATAAACTATCCGTGTTCTCACAGGGTTGAGACAGTGCCACTGTTTGTTCATTCGGAGAGAAAATAAGATCCGTTTTGCTTCCCAAAGTAGCCACGTCTGTTTTTCGGGGCTGACCTCCTTTCTGTAAATCCCATACCCATAAAGTGCCTCCTTCATAACGATCACCTCCCACGCTGGCAAAAAGCGTTCGACCACTTGGGCTCAAAAAAAGCTTTTGAAAAAAATCTTCTTCTTTTAGAATTGCAATAGTTTCTCCAGAACTATGCTGATCACTCCAATACATCAGTCGCTCTCGTAGGCCGTCTTCTCCGGAGATTTGTCCCGCCGCAAAAACGGCGCCATCCGGGCCGACTGTTACAATCGGTGCTGACATTAATTCAACATCGGGCGACCATCCGCTCTGTTTCAGGATATTCCAAACGCGGATTTTTGCGACTTCACCATTCCAGGATGTTTCCGTAGTGTCTTTCTCTATTTGTCCCGCAACCAACCACTGCCCATCGGGCGAAACCGAATAACTTGAAATATATGCCGCAGCAGGTTCCAACTGATGAGAGGGATTCCCCCGACCTGAAAGTGTCAGTAATGAATCGATCGTCAACCGAAAATACGTGCTGTCGGTAGTTTCAATCAGTGTTAACGCACGCCCCTCACCATATTCAACCTTTGAGACATGCTGGCCCAAAGCTGAACTGCAAAAAATAAACAGGACTAAAATAAACAGCATTTTCCGAACCAACCTGTCCGGCTCCAAAGAAGGATAGCGATATTTTTTCACCTTGATATTAGTCATACAGAGAATAAATGAAAGCCAACTTTTTCTAATATGGTGAAATTATTTGAAAAGTACACCTGTTGCTTTGTTTAAAATAGACTTGCGTAATTTAATGTTGATAATTGCATGGCTCTTTTTCGCATCAATCCCGACAACCCAATTGAAGGTCCTCACCAACATCAGCCCGTTTCTACGGCTGGTGCTACAGCCAATGAAGCCACTATGGCTATGATATTAGTTCA
>JAFGWN010000154.1 GCA_016937115.1 Balneolaceae bacterium
AAAGGAAGCCATATCATCACCGCCCGACCCACGCCGGTTTTTGGTTAACTCACCCTGGAATTCACCGCGTGCCAAATCAATCAAAATGGATGTAGCCCGGTCGAGGCCGGCGTAATAATTTCCTTTCTTAAAGTTAGGGTTTAATACATCGCGAATAATGCGGCCGGCCATCACATCCGGGATTGCCCCTTCAAGGCCGTAGCCGACATCAATGCGCATGCGGCGCTCTTGTTTGGCAATGAGAACGAGCACACCATTGTTTTTGTCGCCTTCCCAGATGTTCCAACGGTTAAAAAGTTCTGTGCCCACTTGCTGAATATTGCGCCCTTCGAGGCTGTTGATAGTAGCGACAGCGATTACTGTTGTAGTTGTATCGCGGTAGTTGCGCAGCTTGGTTTCCAGTTGCTGTTGTTCGCTGCTGCTAAGCATATTTGCATAATCGTTAACGTGCCCGGTGGGCTGATCAGGAATATTCTGCCCAAAAGAGAGCATTGGAATTAACAATGAACAAATAAAACAGGCCAGTAGAACCTTATTTACTTCGCACTTTTTACTTCTCATGTCTACCATCTTACTCTTCTTCCTGGTTTGCATTATAACTGATTTCATCGGTAAGCTCATTCACATCACCGCGCTGGTATGGATATAGTTCGGTTAACTTGATGCCCACCTTGTCAACGGCTTTTTCGATGCCTTCCTCGAACTCTCCTTTTTTAAAATGATTGAGCAAAATTTGTAACACGTCGCTCCAGAAGTGCTGCTCTACCTGGCGGTGAATTCCCTTGCCGGCATAGATAGCGGCCTTATGATCTTCCGACGCAACATAAATTAGCACGCCGTTCTGTTGCTCGGTTTCATCCATTCCCAGATCATGGAAAACGATTTGTGCTCGCTGGAGAGCATCACTTTTGCAATGATGTTCTATGTGAACACGGATTTCACCCGATGTACGCTTCTCAGCCCGGGCAATGGAATCTATAATTTGCTGTTCTTGTGGTTCAGTCAAAAAATTTTCAGATGGCATTAAACTGAAATTTTAAAATTTAAATTATGATCCGTCCGAGTTTCTTCCTCTATACGAAATGTTGGTTAAAATTGAACTTCCGGTACTTCTTCGGCGCCTTGTTCTGCTTCAAAGTAGGCTTTACGGTCGAACCCGAAAAGGCTGGCAAATATGCTGGTCGGGAAGCGGCGGGTGGCCGTATTATAGGTTTGCGCCGATTCGTTAAATCGTTGTCGCTCGGTAGCGATGCGGTTTTCGGTGCCTTCAAGCTGGACCTGTAAATCCCGGAAATTCTGGTTGGCCTGTAGTTCCGGATACTTCTCAACAGTTACCAGCAAACGAGAAAGAGCCCCTGAAAGTTGTTGCTGAGCCTGTTGGAACTGCTGCAGTTTTTGCGGATCATCCAGGTCTTCAGCATTCACCTGAACAGATGTTGCCCGGCTTCGTGCTTCAATAACCTCGGTGAGCGTTTCCTGTTCAAAATCGGCCGCGCCTTTAACGGTATTTACTAAATTAGGCACAAGATCGGACCGCCGTTGGTATTGATTTTCAACCTGGGCCCACGACTGGTTTACATTCTCTTGTTTTTCTACAAGTCCGTTGTATGAACTAACGCCCCAAATAGCCAATAATACAATGACGCCAATCCCGATTATGGTTTTAATATTCATGATGGAATAATATTAAGTTTTAATTGTCAAGCATGTGAATATACGAAATGAAGATACAAATGATACAGGCGCTTTTTAATTTAAGATCATCACTACAAATCATTTTCCGATCTGGTAGAAGTTCGCTATCTTTTGCCCTTTAAATTCACACGCTTCGCATGGGTCTCAAGCCAAAATTTATCTATTTTGATTTGGATGATACGCTCCTCAACCATAAACAGGCCGAGCGCAACGCCCTGCTTGATATCCATCATCATTTTGATCTTTTTTCAAATTCCAGTGCCGACCGTCTTGTGGATATCTATCAAAAGGTAAACAGCAACCAATGGTCGTTGTACAGCCAGGCGAAAGTGAGCAGGAAAGAGCTGCAGCGCAATAGATTTGAACGTACGTTGCAAGAGCTTGGGCTTGATGATAGCTGCTATGCTGAAATCGGCGCGCAATACATGAAGTTTTATCGAAATCACTGGCAGTGGATTGATGGCGCAGAAGGAGTGTTTCAGCAACTAAGGGACAATTACGAAGTAGGCATTTTAACTAACGGCTTCGCCGAGACACAGAAATTGAAGTTTGAGCGATTTGATCTTTATAACCAGGCTAAGCATTTAGTAATTTCAGAAGAAGTGGGGGTGATGAAGCCGCATCCCAAAGTATTTGAGCACGCTACAGATATAACAGATTATCAACCGGGTGAAATTTTATATATCGGCGACTCGTACCACTCGGATGTAATCGGCGGCCGCGATTTTGGTTGGAATGTCGCTTGGTTCACTGCTAATGGAGACGAAGATCAAAAGAAGAAAGCCAATTTTAGGTTTAAACATTTTGATGATTTACTAAAATATATTGAGGTATAAGAGCACAGGATTTACGGTGGGAGCTCTCCCTTAATCCATATTTTCTTATTCCTTTTATGGAAAAATTTATTTAGTGATAACGTTACTTTTTAAATCAAACTAAACAATGCCAAATACGACCATCACCGAACCCGAAGTAACACTTGAACTGGCGATTGATCACGGGCTGAACGAAGAAGAGTTTAATAAAATTCAGGAGTATCTGGGGCGTATGCCCACCTTTACCGAGCTGGGGGTGTACTCGGTGATGTGGAGCGAGCACTGCTCATATAAAAACTCTATCCTTGAAATTAAAAAGCTGCCCAATGAAGGTCCGCAAATGCTGGTGGGTGCCGGTGAAGAAAATGCCGGACTGGTTGATATTGGCGACGGGTTTGGTTGTGTTTTTAAGGTCGAAAGTCACAATCACCCTTCGGCGATTGAGCCGTATGAAGGTGCGGCCACAGGTGTTGGCGGCATTCATCGCGATATTTTTACGATGGGTGCGCGACCAATTGCGAGCCTCAATTCTCTTCGCTTCGGGAAACTTGATGAACCGCGCGTACGTTTTTTGCTCGATGGCGTGGTGCGTGGTATTGCAGACTACGGCAATTCATTCGGCGTGCCGGTTGTAGGGGGCGAAATCTATTTTGATGAGAACTACGAAGGTAACCCGCTGGTAAATGCCATGAGTGTGGGCATTGTAAAAGAAGGGGAAACTGTTTCTGCAATTGCAGAGGGACCAGGCAACCCGGTTTTAATTGTCGGTTCCAGCACAGGTCGTGATGGTATTCACGGTGCTACGTTTGCTTCCGAAGAGATTAGTGAAGAAAGTGAAGAGAAGCGTCCCAGTGTGCAGGTTGGCGACCCATTTACAGAGAAATTGCTGCTTGAAGCGTCGCTCGAAGCCATCAAAAACGGTGGTATTGTAGGCATGCAGGATATGGGGGCGGCCGGTATTTCGTGTTCGTCATCCGAGATGAGTGCCAAAGGGAAGTGCGGCATGAAGCTGGATCTCGACAAAGTGCCGACACGGGAAGAGGGGATGACCGCCTATGAAATGCTGCTTTCCGAAAGCCAGGAGCGCATGCTTATTGTAGCTGAAAAAGGACGTGAACAGGAATTGATTGATATTTATGAGAAATGGGATCTCAACGCGGTAGTGATTGGAGAAGTGACCGACGGCGAAAATGTAACGTACGAGCACCACGGCAAGGTGATGGCCGACATCCCCGCAGACAGTCTGGTATTGGGCGGTGGTGCTCCGGTATATGAGCGTGAAACCAGTCGCCCGACGTATCTTGATGAAACCCGGAATTTTGACATCAGTACGCTGGATCACTCCAACGATCATAATGATATTCTGAGCCGGCTCATCGGGTCGCCGAACATTGCCTCCAAACGATGGGTGCACGAGCAGTATGACACTATGGTGCGCACGAACACGGTGAACGCACCGGGCGCGTCTGATTCGGGGGTTGTGCGAATTAAAGGAACTAATAAAGGGCTGGCGGTAAAGACCGATTGTAACGGGCGGTATGTCTATTTGAATCCACGGCGCGGCGGACAAATTGCGGTGGCCGAAGCAGCGCGTAACGTGGTATGCAGCGGCGCCAAGCCGATGGCTATTACCAACTGCCTCAACTTTGGGAATCCCTATAAACCGGAAGTATACTGGACGTTTAAAGAAGCACTGGCCGGTATCAGTGAAGCCTGTCGCACCTTTAATACACCCGTAACGGGCGGCAATGTGAGTTTTTATAATGAAAATCCAAAAAATGCTGTATTCCCGACACCGGTTATCGGCATGCTCGGACTGATTGAGGATATGGAGAATCATGTAATGACACCCGGCTTCAAAAAACAAGGGGATACCATATTTTACGTTGGCGCTGACCGCAAAGGGCTGGGCGGCAGTGAATATTTGAACACTATTCATAATAAAACGACCGGCGATACACCGTTCATTGATCTTGAATTTGAAGCCAGGCTGCAGGAGGCATTGCTCAATAGCATCCACAGCGGCAAGGTTAATGCCGTGCACGATATCTCCGACGGTGGACTTGCAATTACCCTGGCCGAAATGGGTATCTTTTCCGGGTTAGGTGCTGATATATCAATCCAACCGCTGGGTGATGATGCAAATGAAGTGTTGTATAGTGAAGCGCAATCGGGTGTAGTGGTAACCTGCGCGGCGGAAGCAGAAGATGCATTGAAGTCTCACTTTGCTGAAGCTAATATTCCCTGCCAAAAGCTGGGAAGCGTAAAAGCAGATCAGTTGGTTATTGATAATGCGGTTTCACTTGGCATCAGTGACCTCAGCAAACGGTATGAATCGGTTATCCCCAACGCCATGCAAGCGTAATAGTGACGTCATCTACCCACATGTCATCCTGAATCGAGTTCAGGATGACAAGATATTCCCTGCTTTATGAGAAATCATTGAAACCGACCATGATTTTAAAAACAGCTCCAACAGATTATATGAAGGAGTTTTGGATTTGGCCAGATGGCAGTGAACGAATGCATTGGGTCTTTAATTAGTATGATAAATCGAATTAAATAATACTTTTTATGGACGATAAAGTAGTGCTAATCGTGGGTGGATCCGGTGGTATTGGCAGTGCATGTGGAAAGAAATTTGCCGAACAGGGAGCGAAGGTTGTACTGGCTGCCCGTGACCGGCAAAAAGCCGAGAACGTCGCAAAAGAAATTAACAGTGACGGGGGAGAAGCTTTTGTGATCGGCGTAGATGTTACAGATCTGTCATCGGTTTCGAAAATGGCACGGGAGGTGAATGAAGATCTGGGCGCTATTGATGTACTGGTGAATGCGTTTGGAACTGCCGTTATCCAGCCCTTGCTCGATATTAAACCAGAAGACGCTAAAAGCATGCTGGATGTGAATGTATATGGTACCTTTCTGGTAACGCAAACGGTGGTTCGTTACATGGCAACCAAAAAGAAGGGCAGGGTGATTATGTTTCCGGGTTCACTCGGCAAGTATCCCATGAAAAATACTTCAGTTTATGCGGCTTCCAAGTTTGCAGTTACCGGCTTCACCAAAGCGTTGGTTGAAGAAAACAAACGCAGCGGGGTTCAGTTTTCCCTGATGCATTTTGGCGGTATTGATACCCCAATGTGGGAGAACGATACCGTAGATATGCGCGTGCAGAAAGACAAAATGCTCACACCCGAAGAGGTGGCCGAGTCGGTTTATTACGCTGCAAATCAGCCGGGCAACTCAGTATTGAATGAAGTCACTATTCAACCGGAATCACATCAGATGGTATAGCAGGATAGAGGAATCACGTGGAACCTGCATTTTGAAACTATTTTTTCCCGTTTTTACGTGTTTCTGAATTTTGAAAAAGAACGGGGCATTTTGACGCAGCCTCTTTGTACGACTTCACCATGATGTTAATGCCTTCATCGATGTGCTTGTTTTCGGCAATAAGTGGCGGCCGGAACCGGATAGTTCGATCACCGCATCCCAGAATCATCATGTTGTTGTTGATGCACTCCTTGATAACGGCATTGCGGGCATGCGCATTGGGAAGGTCGATGGCGCAAAACAGGCCTTTGCCCCGGGCGTTGGTAAAATGCTCATGCGTCTCTGCCAGCTCTACAAGTTTTTCCTGAAGATATTTGCCGGTAGAGGCCGCGTTTTCCACCAGATTTTCTTCGTCTATTACCGACAGAATGCGACCGAAGCGAACCATATCCACAAGATTGCCGCCCCACGTTGAATTAATACGGGAGGATACTTCAAATACGTTGTCTTCTACTTCGTCGATGCGTTCTCCGGCAAGAATACCGCACACCTGTGCTTTCTTGCCGAAGGCCAGAATATCGGGCTTTACATAGTGCTCATGCGCCCAGAACTTTCCGGTTAAACCAACGCCGGTTTGCACCTCGTCGTAAATGAGCAGGGCCTCGTGTTTGTCGGCCAGATCGCGTAACGCCTGGTGAAATTCCGGCCGGAAATGGTTATCGCCCCCTTCACCCTGAATAGGTTCAATGATGATGCATGCTATATCATCTTTATACTCTTCGAAATGGCGCTCGGCCTGGGCAATAGCCAACGCTTCTTTTTCAACGGTTTTTTGAATATTCTCTTCAGTTGCCGGATAGGTCATTTTAGGGTTAAGTACGCGCGGCCAGTCAAACTTTGGAAAATATTTGGTCTTATTGGGAAGCGTGTTGGTCAGGGAAAGCGTGTAGCCTGATCGCCCGTGAAATGCTTTTTCAAAGTGAAGAACTTTATGCCCCTTCTCCTTGCGGTATCCCTTTTCAAAATTCTTTTGCACTTTCCAGTCAAACGCTACTTTAAGTGCATTTTCAACCGCCAGTGCACCGCCGGAAATGAAAAAGGCATGGGGCAGATAATCTGGAATGCCAATGCGATCAAACTGTTCAACAAATTCCGCCATCTGTTCGGTATATACATCCGAATTGGAGGGCTTGTTGGTAGCTACCACTCCCAGCTTCCGCTGGAATTCATCATTTGCCAGCTTCGGATGATTCATCCCAAGGGGGTTAGAAGCAAAGAAGGTGAAAAAGTCTAAATACCGGGTGTCATTCTTGGAATCGTATAAATATAACCCCTCACTCTTTTCTAAATCTAAAACGATACTGTACCCATCAGCGATTAGGTGTTTGCTGAGTACATCTCGAACATTTTGGGGCGCTACCTGTGGTTCATTGATCATAGAAAACTTGCATTATGAGGGTTAACTATTCCAGTTATTTGGATCAGGAGAAATATAATTTTTTTATTGACAAATACCCAAAGAAAGCCCTATTTTTGTCAATCACATCGCGGGGTGGAGCAGCTGGTAGCTCGTCGGGCTCATAACCCGAAGGTCGCAGGTTCGAATCCTGCCCCCGCCACTAAATAAGAGCCTCAGGATTACTTCTGGGGCTTTTTTGTTATAATGAAACGGGAATTTTAGCTGGTTGGACATCTTAAAATTGTTTCGACATTCATTTCTGCTTCCCGCGGTTTCTTTTAGCATAATCCCTTTCTTATGCACTGGATAGATCTCTCCATCTTTTTATTGTACATGCTTGGGATGCTTGGCTTCGGTTTCTATTTCCTTAAGCGGAACGAGGGAGCTGACGATTATTATGTAGGGGGGCGTAATATGAGCAGCCTGCATGTTGGCCTTTCAGTTGTTGCTACCGATGTCGGCGGCGGTTTTTCCATTGGCCTGGGAGGCCTGGGATTTACGATGGGTATTTCAGGGTCCTGGCTGCTCTTTACGGGTTTAATTGGCGCATGGATGGCAGCGGTATTTTTAATTCCCAAGGTGAAACGAAATAAAGTATTCGATAAAGCTTACACCTTTCCGGAAGTGTTTAAATATTACTTTAATGCACGTGTAGCGCTTATTGCCGGTATCATTTCAGCCATCGGGTACGCCGGTTTCACCAGTTCCCAGATTTTAGCCGGTGCCAAGCTTGCCCGGGGGACCTTTGCCGATCTCGATTTGAATACCGCGATCTATATTATGGGGTCTATTGCAGTAGTTTATACGGTGATGGGCGGGCTTAAAGCAGTCATCTACACCGATACGATCCAATGGGCTATACTGATGCTGGGGTTAGTTTTTATCGGCATTCCCGTATCGTATTATGCGATTGGAGGGTGGAATGCCATTCAGTCTACGGTTGATCCACAGCTGCTTTCGATGACGAATTTAACCTGGCAACAGGTGGTGGGATGGGCCGTGACTATTATCCCGATATGGTTTGTGGGGATGACGCTCTACCAGCGAATCTACGCTTGTAAGGACGAACAAACGGCCAAGCGTGCATGGTACCTGGCGGGCTTGTTTGAGTGGCCGGTGATGGCGTTCATGGGGGTTGCACTGGGGTTGTTTGCCAAAGTGGCTGCCAGCCAGGGAATGTTTGACTATCTGGGGGCAGCAAATATTGCACAGGCTGATCCCGAAACAGGCTTGCCCATGCTGCTGCGCACGGTTCTGCCCGTCGGGCTGATGGGAATCATGATGTCGGCTTATTTCTCGGCTATTCTTTCAACTGCAGATAGTTGCCTGATGGCAGCATCCGGGAATACTGTTTCCGACATTATCAACTATTTTAAAGAGATTGATCATGAAAGTGACACGTTTATCCGGTTCTCACAAATCACTACGTTTGTTATTGGTGCAGCAGCGGTGATTACGGCCAGTGCAATGTCCAGTGTGCTGGATCTGATGCTCAAATCCTACGCTTTTATGGTATCCGGGCTTTTTGTGCCGATTATTGGGGCCTTGTATTGGAAAAAAAGCAGCAGTACGGGTGCAATCGCGGCGATGATACTGGGCGGTGGAACGACAGTGTTTTTACAAGAGTTCTTTGAACAACTTCCAGCCGGACTCGATCCCAATGTGTTTGGAATCACGGTTTCAGCGGTAGTGTTTATTGTATTATCTTTGATGTTTCCGGACGAAAAGGATGTACATTCAGACGGTGCAACTTTTAAAAAGACTAAGTAACGAAAACGCATGATTGAATATCAGGTTTCATACTCCGACAGTGAAAACCCCACCTCGTTCAGCCGGGATGATATCGCCGATTTTTTATACCATCATCTGGATGAATACGGCGACACCAAGGAAGCGATTCTAAAGTGTATTGCGTATGCATACGGCGACGCCCCCGGGCAGGACGGGTTTATCTTAATTGCCCATGAAGAGGGAGCAATTGTCGGGGCAGTAATCATCAATCATACCAATATGAGCGGTTATATTCCCGAGCATATTCTGGTATATATTGCAGTAGACGCATCACAGCGAGGCAAAGGCATTGGCAAGCAGCTGATGGAACAGATCATCACTGAGACTGAGGGTGATATTGCACTTCATGTTGAGCCAGAAAATCCGGCAAAGTTTTTATACGAAAAGTACGGGTTTACAAATAAATATTTAGAAATGCGGCTTCGCAAGTAGTATGGCTTATTTGAAACTATACCGCCAAAAACTGCGCGATAATTACAACTACCTGGATGATCTGTTCAAAAAACATGACATCTATTGGGGAATCACAAGCAAACTGCTTTGCGGACACGAAGATTTTCTGAAAGAGGTTGTAAATCTTGGAATTGGTGAAATGCACGATTCCCGCATTAGCAATCTCAAGAAAATTAAAGAGATTGACCCGGAGGTAATGACCCTCTACATCAAACCACCCCCGCAAGATATCATCGAGTCGGTGATACGCTATGCCGATGCCAGCCTGAATACGGAATTGGCTACGCTGCACGCAATGTCAGAAGAGGCCCAGCGGCAAGAAAAAGTCCATAAGGTTATTATCATGATCGAAATGGGCGACTTGCGGGAGGGGGTTGTGCGCGAAGATCTGCTCGCATTTTATGAAAAAGTATTTGAACTGCCGAATATTGAAGTCATTGGTATTGGCACCAATCTCAATTGCATGCACGGGGTAATGCCCGATCAGGATAAGCTCATCCAGCTGGCACTGTACAAACAGCTGATTGAGCTGAAGTTTGACAAGGAAATTCCGCTTGTTTCCGGTGGCACAACCGTTACCATCCCGTTATTGCTGCGAAATCAGCTCCCGCAAGGCATAAATCATTTTCGGGTGGGTGAAGCGCTGTTTTTTGGTAAGAACCTGTTCACCGACGGCACAATCGAAGGCATGCACAACGATGTGATGGAACTCTATTCTCAAATAATTGAGATTGCCGAGAAACCCAAAGTCCCCAGTGGTGAGCTGGGCAGAAACCCGCAGGGTAAAATGGCGTCGATTGATGAAGAAGAAATTGGCAAAACGTCGTACCGGGCAATTCTTGATATCGGTTATCTTGATATCAACCCCGACCATTTAATTTGTGTGGAAGAGAATGTCAGAATTGCCGATGCCAGTTCCGATATGCTTATCCTCGATGTCGGTGATAATAAAAACGAGTATGCTGTGGGGGATTTTATCCGATTTCGGATGAAATATATGGGCGCACTCGGTATCATGAATTCCGATTACATCGATAAAATGGTAGAGTGATGCCAAAGCAGAAACTTGATTTTACCTTTTATGATTTTGCTGCGGTGATGAATTACCCCGAACCGCACGAAATGCAGGTTTTTGATTTTACAAAAGGGTACAAGCCTGATTGCATTCGATCGGTGGAATGGGGCATCGGGAGATACAATGAGCAGCGCGAAGGCATGTACACGGCTTCTCAGTTTGGCGGAATTCGCAATATTCATATGGGCATTGACATCTGGAGCAAAGCCGGCCGACCCGTTTTCTCTTTTTATGGCGGTGAAATTATTTATAAAGGAAACAATGCCCAGTCCGGCGACTATGGACCTACCCTGGTTGCCTGCTACGAAATCGGCGAACATCAGCTTTATGCGTTGTATGGTCATCTGTCAGAGATGACTTTAAGTAATATTGCGGTTGGTGAATCCATTCAGAAAGGACAGCAGATTGCGACGATCGGTACGGATGATGTAAACGGAGGCTGGGCACCGCATCTTCATTTTCAGCTTTCGCTTGAAGATCCCGGCCAGGCCGATATGCCGGGTGTCGTTGCTGAAGAAGATTACCAGCAGGCACTGGAAACCTACCCGGATCCCCGCTTGGTTTTAGGTCCGTTATATGATGATTGATAAGTTATCCCGCCGATGACAACAATAATTAGAGAGGAAGGACCTCAGGCGTTGATACCATTCGTTTATTTTTAAATCATTTCTCTTACTTTTTATACATTTGAGATTCCTCACTCCGTTCGGAATGACCTGCTAAAATGTAGAATTGATGGTGTAGTGCTAATTAGAAAAGGAGGCACAATTAGCTAATTCTAAATTTTCCTCCGCTCTGAGGGGACTCCGTTCCCGAAGAATTGTAGAGCTTGGTTTAAGATTTGAAGCAGTATTGGGATAGACTTTCTCGGAGGCCCAACTTCCCCACAACAAAGTTTCAAGTCTTCGTAAGTTGTGGGGGGTATACTCCTGAACCTATTGGGTTCTGGTACTATGCGTCCGAATGGATAGCAAAATTTAGTATGGTGGGGGGATGGTAATTCTCATAAATGTCTCCTTGTGGCAGTACTGGTTCATTTGAGTAACGCGTTGCGGGGTTATAAAAGACAATCCTCCCCGACTAAAGTCGGGACTCCCATTGGTAAGGGAGATTTGGGAGGCCTTACTCAAAACTATGGATACGGCTTTAAAAAATCCCCTTAATAAAGGGGAACAAAAGGGGGTTGTTATATAACAAGCCTTATGAATAAAGCTCTACATCAATAATTTATCCCCTTAAGGAGTTTGATAATGGATATCGTCGAAGGGGTGTAGGGGGATGAGTTTCTCAAAACCGTAGTTAATAAATTCTCATACAGATATTTCCGGTTATTATTCGCAATTCTGTCATAATTTTTACTAATTAACGCATTCAATTTAATCAGAATTAAGGATTAGCTTATTTCGCATGTCATCCGACGAGCTTGTTGCATTACGCCACCATCTGCATTCTATTGCTGAAGTGTCAGGAGAAGAAGATGACACTGCCAATTACATCAAAGAGCAATTGCACACCTGCAATCCGGATGAGCTGATTACCGAAATAGGTGGGAATGGAATTGCAGCTCGTTTTAAAGGAGATAAAGAAGGGCCTGTTATTTTAATCCGATGTGAGCTGGATGCGCTTCCTATTGCCGAAGAAAACGATTTAGATTATTTGTCTGAAAATGAAGGAGTGGGGCATAAATGCGGCCATGACGGGCACATGGCTATCCTCTTTGGAGTTGCAAAAAAAATGAATGAAAAGGCACGGTCCCGGGGAGAAGTTATTTTACTTTTTCAGCCGGCTGAAGAAACCGGCAAGGGAGCAGCGCGTGTTTTAGAGGATGACAAGTTTAAGGATATTGAACCGGATTATGTGTTTGCGTTGCATAATATACCCGGTTACGAAAAGCATGAAGTAATTGTTAAAAACGGAGCTTTCGCTTCGGCGTCGGTGGGACTTATTGCCCGTTTTAAGGGAGAGACAGCCCATGCTGCTCATCCCGAGCAAGGTAAAAGCCCGGCGCTGGCCGTAGCCCAGCTCATTCAGTCACTTTCGGCTTTACCGCAATTTTACGTCCCACTCGAAAAAGCAGCAAAGATAACGGTTATACAGGCTCATATTGGAGAACAGGCCTTTGGTACTTCTCCCGGTTACGGCGAAGTGATGGCAACCCTGCGAACGTATGATGATAAAGTGCTTGAAAACCTGCAACAGAGGTCAATTGATCTTGCCAAAGGAATTGCCAAAACGTACGATCTCGAACTTGACACCGAGTGGGTGGAACCATTCCCGGCTACGGTTAATGGGGAAAAGGCTATTGAATTTGTCCGTGCTGCTGCCTCGTCCGGTGATGTAACATTAATAGAAAAACCGGAACCTTTCGGTTGGTCGGAAGATTTCGGTCATTTTACCGATCGTTTTGAGGGAGCGTTGTTTGGTTTGGGTTCCGGAAAGAATCAACCCGCCCTGCACGCCTCTGATTATGATTTTCCGGATGAAATTATTGAAACCGGTGTGAAAATGTTTACCGGTATTATTGACCAAATTATGAAGAAAAAGTAAGGCTTATCTTTGCTTTAATGAGAAAAAGAAGCTTGGTTCTGATAACTGATAACTGATAACTGATAACTGATAACTGATAACTGATAACTGATAACTGATAACT